>CAKSDA010000026.1 GCA_934444895.1 uncultured Eubacteriales bacterium
GTATTGACCGGGCTGGGACTAAGCAGCGATGAAACAATGCTTTCCGTTTCCGCTTTAAGCGGAGGGCAAAGGTCAAAAATAGGCCTTGCAAAACTTCTTTTGTGCAACAATGATCTCATACTGCTGGACGAGCCTACAAATCACTTGGATATTGATTCGATAACATGGCTTGAAGGGTATCTTTCCTCATACGGCGGCTGTGCAATTATAATATCGCATGATCGCTATTTTCTTGACAGAGTTACTAACAAAACAATGGAAATTGAAAATAAGAAGGTTTATATTTCCTCCGGTAATTATACAAGATATACCGAGCTTAAGAAGAGCCGCAGCGAGGCGCTTGCAAACGATTATGAAAAAAAGGTTAAGGAAATCAAGCGCATAGAGGGCATTATAGAACAACAACGGCGTTGGAACAAGGAAAAAAATATTAAAACCGCCGAAAGTAAACAGAAACAAATTGAAAGAATTGAAAAAACGCTTGTGAAGCCGGAATCGGAAAATCATAATATACGCATGAATTTTACCGTTAACTGCGAAAGCGGGTCGCTTGTTGCAAAGGCCGACAACGACAAAGTGTGTTTTGGAAGTAAAACACTTTATGAAAATATATCTTTCACCGTCAGAAAAAATGAGAGGGTTTGTCTTATAGGGCCTAACGGTATCGGTAAAACCACATTTTTAAAAAGACTTATTTCAAATAAATATCCTGAAAGTTTGAGCCTGGGATACGGAGTAACGGTCGGATACTTTGATCAGTTTCATTCGGATATAAACGAACAACTTACACCATTTGATGAGATTCAAAATTCATATCCCGGAAAAAGTAATACGGAAGTAAGAAATGCCTTGGCAGCGTTTGAATTTACGGGCGACGATGTATTCAAAAGCAACTCCATGTTAAGCGGCGGAGAAAGGGCTAAGGTAGCGCTTTGCCGTCTTATGCTTACGGGGAAAAACTTTTTGGTACTGGACGAACCCACAAATCATCTTGATGTTTATGCAAGAGCGGCACTTGAAGAAGCTTTAAGCGGTTATAACGGTACGCTTCTTATTGTTTCGCATGACAGATATTTTATAAACAAAATTGCCACAAAGGTTGTCTATTTCACCGAAAATAAGGCTGTGGAAATACAGGGCAATTACGATGATTATATAAAATATCTTGAAAAAACCGGTACACAGACAAAACTGCAAACGGAAAAGCAAAAAAGCAGTACTGTAAAAAAAGGAAAAGAAGCATATATAAACAATAAAAAACGGCAATCGGATATAAGGAAGCTGCGCACGGCCGTTTTAAAAAACGAAAAGGAAATCGAAGCCATCGAAGAAAAAATATCTTTTTTTAAAGAGCAAATTGAAAACTGCGGCGGCGATTATAAAAAGCTTACTTCCTTTACCGAGGAGTTGAACGAACAGGAAAAGGAACTTGAAATAAAAATGAACGAGTGGGAAGAAAACAGTAGTTTACTGGCAGAATATATTGAAGAATAGGTGATAGTATGTATAATTTTAATGTTGACGACGCAATAGCAAAATGTGAAAACTGGATAAAAGAATGGTTTTCAAAAAACGGTAATAACTGTAACGCAGTAATAGGAATTTCCGGAGGTAAGGACAGTTCTGTTGTCGCTGCAATGTGCTGCAAAGCGCTTGGCAGTGAAAGGGTTATAGGCGTAATGATGCCGCAGGGCGAACAGTTTGATATTGACTATTCAAAGGAACTTTGCAAGTTTTTGGGTATTAAAAATTTTACTGTTAATATTAAAGCGGCGGTTGACGGCGTCTATGATGCGATAGGGGATAGTTTTGAAATTGAAACCCAGACAAGATTTAATTTACCGGCAAGAATTCGCATGTCCTGCCTTTACGCAGTTGCACAGTCTAATAACGGAAGGGTAATAAACACCTGCAATCTTTCTGAAGACTGGGTTGGTTATGCAACAAGATACGGCGACGGAGCAGGAGATATGTCTCCGCTTTCATGCTTTACGGTTCAGGAAGTAAAAGCAATAGGAAGAAAGCTCGGACTTCCGGAAAAATTCATTGAAAAGCCGCCGATTGACGGACTTTGCGGTAAAACCGATGAAGATAATCTGGGATTTACCTACAAGGTTCTTGATGATTATATAAGGGGCATTGCCACACCGCCTGCTGATATTAAAAACAAGATTGACAAAATGCATGAGACAAATTTATTTAAGATCAGGTATATGGATTGTTTTGAATATAATAAATAAGATAAATATAATAAATAAGACAGCTTTTAGCTTCTCACTTTATAAGCATTAAAAAATTAAAAATCCGGCGGAAGAAACTTTTTTATTATCGCCGGTATAAAAAAGCACAGAATGTATAATACAAATGATTATACATTCTGTGCTTTAATTTTGCAGTTTTAAATATTATTTATTACTGGCTGATTTCTCTGAGCGAAAGATCGTTGTTTTTCTCTTCGGCCCAGCGCACCGACCAATCTCCTGAAAATACAAGAAAGTTATTTCCCTTTACATCCTGAACCCATTTTGTATCGCTTGAAAGATTAAAATTCTCAGCATTAAAATCCTCATTTAAAACGCGGCGGATATTGTCGTGCGGCATATCCGTTCTTAAGTATTCAACGCCGTATTCCGATTTCATTCTGAATTTTAAAACATCAAACTGAAGCATTCCAACAACGCCGACAATAACCTTTTCCATACCGAATCCCGGTATAAAATATATTTGTATTGCACCTTCCTGTGCAATCTGGTTCATGCCTTTTGCAAACTGCTTACGCTTCATGGAGTCTATCTGTTCAATAACAGCAAAGTGTTCCGGAGCAAATGTAGGAAGGCCGGTGTACATTATGTTGCTTCCAACTTCGCACACCGTGTCTCCGATTGAAAAAATTCCCGGATCAAAAACACCAATAATGTCTCCTGCATAAGCCTCGTTAATAATGTCGCGGTCTTGAGCCATCATTTGCTGCGGCTGAGAAAGCCTCATGGATTTTTTGCCCTGCACATGGTAGTACTCTTTACCTCTTTCAAATTTGCCGGAACAAATTCTTAAAAATGATATTCTGTCGCGGTGCGCCTTGTTCATATTGGCTTGAATCTTAAATACAAACGCCGAAAACCTGTCGTCGGTGGGAGCAATTTTTTCATTGTTTTCGTCCGATCTTTCAAGGGGCGGAGGAGTGAGCTTTAAAAAACTTTCAAGAAACTGCTCGACGCCAAAGTTATTAAGAGCCGAACCGAAAAACACCGGGCTGAGTTTGCCGCAGAGGATATCATCGGTATTAAACTCATAACCCGCACCGTCAATAAGTTCAATCTGGTCGGTGAGATCTTTCCGTAAAGATTCGCCTATAAGATTATCAAGCTTTTCAAAGTCGGTTAGGTCACATTTAATTGATTCAAGCTTTATTTTGCCTGAATGAAAACTGTCAAAGGCCAGAATTTGTTTTGCCTTACGGTCGTAAACTCCTTTAAATGTTGAGCCGCAGCCTATGGGCCAGTTCATTGGATATGTGCGTATACCAAACTCGGTTTCAAGTTCGTCCAACAAATCAAAAGGGTCGCGCGCTTCATGGTCCAACTTATTAATAAAGGTAAAAATGGGTATGCCGCGCATAGCACATATTTTAAAAAGCTTGCGGGTCTGCGGTTCTATACCTTTTGCGGCGTCTATTACCATAACAGCGCTGTCGGCAGCCATAAGCGTGCGGTAGGTATCTTCTGAAAAGTCCTGGTGTCCGGGAGTATCTAAGATGTTTATGCAAAAGCCTTCGTATTCAAATTGCATAACAGATGAGGTTACCGAAATTCCTCTTTGCTTTTCAAGTTCCATCCAGTCCGAAACTGCGTGTTTTGTTCCTTGTTTTCCTTTTACCGATCCTGCGGACAAAATGGCGCCTCCATATAAAAGGAGCTTTTCAGTGAGGGTGGTTTTTCCGGCATCCGGATGGGAAATAATTGCGAATGTTCTTCTTCGCATTATCTCATTTTTGGTTTTTGAATCCATGTTCACAAGTCCTTATAATTTTGTCTTTTTAGTTTTTTTGTTTTTAGAATATATTTTTAAAATACATTTTTTAGAATAACTTAACAGCATATTTTATAACATTATTATAAAATTACAACATCGCACCCAATGATACCACATTATTTATTTTCTTGCAATATTTAATTTATTTTCAGGCGTAACGGATTTGACTACAAAGAGCCTAGGATTACCGGGTATTTTAATAAATGCCGGCCTAAAAAAGAGGTGAGTCGAACCTTCCCAAAACAGCGATCTTTCGTTATTTTTGGACTTGTCATTTTTATGGAGCGTCTGATTTAAACATTATTAGATTTTGATTTGCCCGAATAATTTATCTGCAAACCAAACCTTTTCAACTTTAAAAGTTTTACCGTTTAAATAGTTAAGTATTCCTCCGTCGCTTTCAAATTTAAATGTCAGCATATAGGAATAAAGAGCCTGGCGGTTAAATCCGATTTTTTTATCTTCTCTTATGCTTCCGTATTTTCCGTCGCCCAAAAGCGGATGGTTTATTGATGCCAAATGCGCCCGTATTTGATGTGTTCGTCCTGTAATAAGTTCCACTTCAATAAGGGAGAGATTATCTTTTTCTTTGAGAACCCGGTATTTGGTTTTAATGGATTTTGTATTGTTTGTTTTTGCTTTTTTTATAAATACCTGATTTGCCTTTTCATCTTTAAAAAGATAGCCTTCAAGTAAGCCTTCCTTTTTTTTAAGTATTCCGTGAACAACCGCCAGATATCTTTTATCCAGTTCGCGATTTTTTATTTTTTCACATAAAATTTTAAGACTTTCAGCATTTTTTGCGGCAATTACAATTCCGCCGGTATTTCTGTCTATTCTGTTTGCAAGAGCGGGGGTGAAGCTGTTTTCAGTGGCAGGGTCGTATTCACCCTTTTCATAAAGATATCTGCAAATTCTTGATATAAGAGTATCTCTGTATTCGTCTTTGTCCGGATGCACAAGCAGACCTTGGGGCTTATCCGTAAGAATTATGTTTTCATCTTCATATACAATATTCAAAAGGTTGGGTGCGGACATAAAGTCATATTTGGGAGCAACCTTTGCTGAAAATTCATCCGGAACATACGCGGTTATTATATCGCCCTCAACCGGTTTATATGAAATTTCAGTTCGTTTTCCGTTAAGCTTAATGTCCTTTTGCCTTATATATTTGTACATAAGAGATCTTGGCATTGTGGGCATCAGTTTTGCAAGAAGCTTATCAATACGCATTCCTGCGTCGTTTTTTCCAACGGTGAATTTAAGCATTACTTTACCCCTTAAAACTAAATTACCTGTTTATTTTATCATAAATCGCAGCTTATTTAAAGAATTAAATGAATTTATTTGTGTTTTTCAAAAAAATATAGTATAATAATAAAATATTGTAAAATGAAAGGTAGTTTTACTTAATTTATGTCAAAACTTAAAAATAAAATTTTTATATTCGGAAGGTACGGAAGCGGCAAAACAACCGTTGCACTTAATTTTGCATTTATGCTCAGCGAAACCGGTGAAAATGTTACAATTGCAGATTTGGATATTGTAAATCCTTATTTCAGATCATCGGATTTTGCCGAAAAAATAAAGAGCCATTCCATAAATCTTGTGGCTCCCAAACCGGGCGACACAATGATTAAAGACAGTGAAATTATTCCTGAAATACAAAGCGCTTTAAAGGATAAAGACGCTTATGTTGTTGCGGATGTTGGGGATGACGATGAAGGAAGAGAAGCAGTAACCTTTTTAAAGGACGAACTTTCGGAAGGACTTTACGATTTTCTCTATGTGGTTAATTTTAATAAATCTTCAACTTCAACGCCGCAGCTTGCGGCCGAAGACGCTCAAAAGGTTTTTGAATCCTTCGGTATAAAATGCACCGGGATTATAAATAATACACAAACAAGCGGTGAAACCGATCAGCAAACAATGTCGGAATCTGTTGAAAAGGCTGAGGAAATGAGCAAAATCTTAGGGGTTCCGCTGGTTTATAACTGCTACGACAAAAATATTGATTTGAGCGTTTTGAATGCAATGCCGATTGAGATATTTGTAACTCCTCCGTGGTTTGAATAGTTTGTGGTTTTTAAGGGTTTAAACCATCGGTTTTATTATGTTTAAATTATTGATTTTAAAATTATCAAGTTTTAAATAAAATTTACATACAGTAAAATAAATATACTAAATGTAGTGTTGTTGAGTTGCGAAAACTAATTATAAGTAAGGTGAGCGTTTATGTCCGCAAAAAAGATTGAGTATAATAATGAAAGTATAACAAAGCTAGAGGGTGCAGATCGCGTAAGAAAGCGTCCGGCTGTAATATTCGGTTCGGATGGTATAGACGGTTGTCAACATTCGGTGTTTGAAATAATTTCAAACTCAATAGATGAGGCAAGGGAAGGCTTTGGTAAAAAAATAATTGTTACCACCTTTGAAGACGGCTCAATCGAAGTGCAGGATTTCGGACGCGGAGCGCCGGTGGATTTTAACAAAAATGAAAACTGTTATAACTGGGAGCTCCTTTATTGTGAGATGTATGCCGGAGGAAAATACAATACCAACAGCGGAGAAAACTACGAATTTTCGCTTGGTCTTAACGGCCTCGGCCTCTGCTCAACACAGTACTCTTCGGAGTATATGGATGTTGAAATAAAAAGAGACGGATTTTTATACAGTCTGCATTTTGAAAAGGGTAAAAATATCGGCGGCCTTAAAAAAGAGCCCTATTCCGGAAAGGATACCGGAACCAGAACAAGGTGGAAACCCGACTTAGAAGTTTTTACCGACATAAATATTCCGCTTGAATACTTTTTCGATACCCTTAAAAGGCAGGCGGTTGTAAACGACGGTTTGCTTTTCGTACTTAAAAATCAATCAGGCGGAAAGTTTGAAACATATGAATTTTGTTACAACAACGGAATAACCGACTATGTAAATGAGATTTCCGATGGCAAAGCTTTAGTTCCGGTTCAGACATGGCAAACCGAAAGGAAGGGCCGTGACCGTGCCGATAAGCCTGAATATAAGGTGAAAATAAAGGCTGTTGTAACCTTTTCCAATCAAATTCATTTTAAAGAGTATTATCATAATTCCAGTTGGCTTGAACATGGCGGAGTTCCTGAAAAGGCAGTACGAAGCGCTTTTGTTTCTCAAATTGATTCTTATATTAAGCAAAACGGTAAATACCAGAAAAACGAAAGCAAAATAACCTTTTCGGATGTTGAAGAATGTCTTATAGTTGTAATATCTTCTTTTTCAACCCAAACTTCCTATGAAAACCAGACTAAAAAATCAATTACAAATAAATTTATATATGAAGCCATGGTGGATTTTTTCCGTCATCAGCTTGAAATATATTTTATTGAAAATCACGGCGAAGCCGAAAAAATCGCCGAACAGGTGCTTATAAATAAAAGAAGCCGCGAACGCTCCGAAAGAGAACGCCTTAACATTAAAAAAACTATGCAGACCGGGAACGATCTTGTCAACAGGGTTCAAAAATTCGTTGACTGCCGCAGCAGAGATATTTCCGAGAGAGAGCTTTTTATTGTTGAGGGCGATTCTGCGCTTGGCTCTTGTAAGCTTGCAAGAGATGCGTCTTTTCAGGCTATAATGCCGGTTAGAGGAAAAATTTTAAACTGCCTCAAAGCGGAATATGATAAGATTTTTAAAAGCGAAATCATAACCGACCTTATTAAGGTTTTAGGGTGCGGAGTTGAGGTTAAAAGCAAGGCAAACAAAAATCTTTCAACCTTTAATATAGACAATTTAAGATGGTGCAAAATTATTATATGTACCGATGCCGATGTTGACGGATTTCATATCAGAACGCTGATTCTTACAATGATATACCGATTAATGCCGACGCTTATAGAACAAGGCAAGGTATTTATTGCGGAGACTCCTCTGTATGAAATTTCCACAAAATCAATGACCTATTTTGCTTATGACGAAAACGAAAAAAAAGAAATTCTGGAAAAAATCGGCGACGAAAAGCACAACATACAAAGATCTAAAGGACTGGGTGAAAACCAGCCTGATATGATGAATCTTACAACAATGAATCCTTCAACAAGAAGGCTTGTCAAAATTCTTCCGGAGGACGCAGAAAAAACAAGCGAGATGTTTGATTTGCTGCTTGGAGATAATTTGGCCGGAAGAAAAGATTATATTTCGGAAAACGGATACCTTTATATGGAGGACGCCGATATCAGCTAAAGTTTTATTTTCAGTTAACGGAAAATCTTAACGGAACTTGAATTTACCGCGGAACTTTAAACTTCGGCATTCAAAAGTAATCAGAAAAAATAAGGAGAATTAATATATGGCTCCAAGGAAGAAAAAGGAAGTCGGATCATCGCCTAAAAAGAATAATATAAACGCGTTTATTGCCGGGGCAGGCACCGTTGTTGAACAACAGGTATGCGAAACCCTTAAATCAAATTTCATGCCCTATGCAATGAGCGTAATTGTTTCTCGTGCAATTCCGGAAATAGATGGATTTAAACCGTCGCACCGCAAGCTTTTGTATACCATGTATAACATGGGACTTTTAAACGGCGGAACTATAAAATCGGCAAATATAGTCGGCAGAACAATGCAGCTTAATCCGCATGGCGATGCCGCAATATATGATACCATGGTGCGCTTATCCGAAGGCAACGGAGCGCTGCTTCATCCTTTTGTCGCATCTAAGGGAAGTTTCGGAAAAGCCTATTCCAGAGATATGCAGTGTGCGGCAGCAAGATATACAGAGGCAAAATTATCTCCGATATCCGCAGAGCTTTTTGCGGATATAGATAAAGATACGGTGGATTTTGTTGACAACTACGACGCAACGATGAAGGAGCCCACCTTGTTTCCGGTTACATTTCCAACTGTTTTGGTTAATGCCAATATGGGAATTGCCGCCGGTATGGCAAGCTCTATTTGTCCGTTTAATTTGGAAGAAGTCTGCAAAACAACAATTGCACTTATCAGGGATGAAAATGCCAATATATATGAAACCCTTTTAGCCCCGGATTTTCCTATTGGCGGTCGCCTTTTATATGACAGAGAGATGACCGAAAAGGTGTACGAAACCGGCAGGGGCGGGTTTAAAATACGCGGAGTATATGCATATGATAAATCAGCAAACTGTATTGATATAACCGAAATACCTCCGACAACAACCACCGAAGCCATTATTGAAAAGGTTGTTGATCTTGTTAAACAAAAAAAGGTTACCGAAATTAATGACATACGCGATGAAACCGATCTAAACGGTCTGAAAATAACAATTGATTTGAAACGGGGCGCCGATCCGGACAAGCTTATGAGCCGCCTTTTCAAGCTTACAACTTTGCAGGATACTTTTTCCTGCAACTTCAATATTCTGATCGCAGGTTCGCCCAGGGTTATGGGAGTAAGGGAAATCCTGACCGAATGGATTGCATTCAGATGTGAATGTATTCGAAGAAGAGTTTGGTTTTTGCTGAATAAATCAAAAAAACGCCTGCATCTTTTAAAGGGTCTTTCAAAAATACTTTTGGATATTGACAAGGCAATTAAAATCGTTCGCGAAACAGAAGAGGAAAAAGAGGTTGTTCCGAATCTTATGATAGGTTTCGGAATTGACGAAACCCAGGCAGAATATGTAGCCGAAATAAAACTTCGTCATTTGAATCGCGAATATATTATGAACAGACTATCGGATATTGAGGGACTGGAAAAAGAAATTGCGGAAATGGAAGATCTGCTTAACAGCAAAAGAAAAATAAACGCTGTTATGATAAAGGAACTTGAAGAGGTAATTAAGAAATATAAAAAGCCCCGTCGCACCGTTATTGTTTATAATTTTACAAACGAAGATGAAGCTGATGAAGAACCTGTTGACCGCTCTCCTATAAATCTTTTCTATACAAAAGACGGATATTTTAAAAGAATAACACCGCAGTCTCTCAGAATGAGCGGAGAGCAGAAGCTTAAAGAGGGCGACACGCTTGTGCAGTCGGTTGAAACTACATGTGACGCGGAACTTTTATTCTTTACAAACAAATGTCAGGTTTACAAAGCAAAGGTTGCGGATTTTCAGGATACAAAGGCCAGTTTGCTGGGGGATTATATTCCGGCCAAACTTGATATGGAAGAGGATGAATATCCGCTTAGTATGGTGGTTACAAAGGACTATAAGGGCATACTGCTTTTTGTCTTTGAAAACGGCAGAATTGCAAAGGTAAGTTTAAAGTCTTACGAAACAAAAACAAACAGAAAAAAATTGGTAGGAGCATTCAGCGATAAATATCCGCTTTTTTCAATTATCAGTTTGGAAGAAGATAAAGAGATTCTCTTAACCTCAACAAACGGCCGAATGTTACTGGTTCATACCGGAGCTCTTGCAACAAAAACTACAAAAAGCAGCGGCGGCGTTGCGGTTATGACGCAAAAAAGAGGCCAGCATGTATACAGTGCTGAGGTGTATGAGGAAGGAAAACTTTTAAAGCCCAATCGCTATCGCACCAAAAATCTTCCGGCTGCGGGAAGCTTTATTTCCCCTTCGGAACAGGGAGAACAGATCAGCCTGCTTTAAAAAATCGGCTTGCTTTAAAAATGCTTTAAAAATGCGACGGACAGTTTTATAATAAGCACTGTCCGTCGCAGTCAGCTGAACGGTTTTAATATAGTTTTAAATAATTACTTTTAAAGGTCGTTGCCTTTTGATTTAAATTATAATTCAATATTAATCCGCACAAACGCAAATAATAATTCAGCCGACACAAGTATTATATTAAAATGCCAAATATAAATACAAGGAAAAATATGCCTTGAAACTATTATATATTTTGTTGACAAAAAAATGGAATAGTTATAAAATAGACAATAATTGATAATAGAAATCGACAAATTAATAAAATCGAAAAATATTGAAATCGAAAAATATTGAAAATAAACAGCTAATTTAAATCAACAAGTTAATAAACAATTTAAATTGATATTAAACAATATATTATCACCGATTTTATAAGTTGAACCTTTGAATGAAACCGCAGGGTGTTCAACTGAAATACGGGTCAAAATCATTGGGAGGTTGTTAAATGCATAAAGATATTGCAAAAACCTATAATCCTTCGGAAATAGAGGACAGAATTTATTCTTTTTGGCTGAATGGGGGATATTTCCACGCAGAGGCTGATGAGAATAAAAAGCCTTACACAATCGTTATCCCGCCACCGAATATTACGGGCCAGCTTCACATGGGACATGCCCTTGATAATACCTTGCAGGATATTCTCATTCGTTTTCGCAGAATGCAGGGATATTCGGCATTGTGGATGCCGGGAACCGATCATGCTTCTATAGCAACAGAGGCAAAGATAGTGGAGGCAATGAAGCAAGAGGGGCTTACAAAAGAAGATATCGGCCGCGAAGAGTTTTTAAAACGCGCGTGGCAGTGGCGTGACAAATATGGCTCCAGAATTATATCTCAGCTTAAAAAATTGGGTTCCTCATGCGATTGGGAAAGAGAAAGATTTACTCTTGACGAAGGATGTTCAAAGGCGGTAAAAGAGGTTTTTGTGCGTCTTTACAACAAAGGTCTTATTTATCGCGGCGAGCGCATTATAAACTGGTGCCCTCATTGTAAAACTTCAATTTCAGATGCCGAGGTAACATACGAGGAAAAAGAAGGCTCTTTTTGGCACTTAAGATATCATCTGGCAGATGGCAGCGGATATATTGAGCTTGCAACAACAAGGCCTGAAACTCTAATGGGAGATACCGCGGTTGCAGTTCATCCTGATGATGAAAGGTATAAAAATCTTATAGGCAAAAACTGCGTTCTTCCTTTAATGAATCGTGAAATTCCGATTATTGCAGACGAATATGTTGAAATGGACTTTGGAACGGGTGCGGTTAAAATAACACCGGCTCACGATCCAAACGATTTTGAAGTAGGACTTCGCCATAATTTGCCGGTTATTAATGTTATGACCGATGAAGCCGTGATCAACGAAAACGGCGGTAAATATTGCGGTATGGACAGATATGCGGCAAGAAAAGCGGTTGTTGAGGATTTGAAAGAGGGAGGATATTTAATAAAGGTTGAGCCCATGAATCATAATGTAGGTTCATGTTACCGTTGCAATTCGGTTGTCGAACCCAGAATTTCAAAGCAATGGTTTGTGAAAATGGAACCTTTGGCAAAGCCCGCGATTGACACTGTTAAAAACGGTGAAATAAAATTAATCCCATCAAGATTTGAAAAGACATATTTTAATTGGATGGAAAATATCAAAGACTGGTGTATTTCCAGACAACTTTGGTGGGGGCATCGCATACCTGCATATTATTGCGGTGACTGCGGTGAAGTGATTGTTGCAAAGGAAAAACCTGAAAAATGCCCAAAATGCGGCTGCACAAATATCACGCAGGATGAGGATACGCTTGATACATGGTTTTCCTCTGCTTTGTGGCCTTTTTCAACACTGGGATGGCCTGACGAAAACAAAGATCTTGATTATTTTTATCCCACAAGTACATTGGTTACCGGATATGATATAATTTTCTTCTGGGTAGCACGAATGATATTTTCCGGCCTTGAATATACAGGCAAACCGCCTTTTAATACCGTTCTTTTCCATGGAATTGTTCGTGACGAACAGGGAAGAAAAATGTCTAAATCGCTCGGAAACGGTATTGATCCGCTTGTTGAAATCGAAAAGTACGGCGCTGACGCACTTAGGTTTACCCTTGCAACCGGAAACACACCGGGCAATGATATGCGATATTCGGCAAGCCGTGTTTCGGCAAGCAGTAACTTTGCGAATAAAATATGGAACGCAGCAAAATTTGTGCTTATGAATCTAAGCGACGATGAACCGGCTCCTCACATTCCAAATGATCTTTCAATAGAGGATAAATGGATACTTTCAAGGTTTAACAAGCTAGTTAAGGATGTAACCGATAATCTTGAAAAATTTGAGCTTGGACTGGCGGTTGCCAAACTTTATGATTTTATATGGGATATTTTCTGCGACTGGTATATAGAAGTTGCAAAAATTAAGATTAATTCCGGAAATGAAAAAGAGGCAAAAACCGCAAAGGCAGTTTTAGTATATGTATTTTCCGAAACGCTAAAATTACTGCACCCGTTCATGCCTTTTATTACCGAGGAAATCTGGCAGGCTTTGCCTCATACAGGTGAAACCATTATGAAGGCAAAGTGGCCTGAATATTCAGAAAAAATCGATTTTTCTTCAGAGGAAGAGGAATTTCAGCTTATTATGGATGCTATCCGTGCAATAAGAGCACGCAGAAATGAACTGAATGTTCCGCCCTCAAGGAAGGCAAAGGTTGTTATAGTATCAGAAAAGAACGGCCTTTTTGAAAGTTGCGTGCCTTTTATTAAAAGGCTGGCATATGCTTCGGAGGTTGAATTTACCGACGGTTTCGATGCTGAAGGCTCTGTTTGTGTTGTTACAGATGCAGCTACGATCTATATGCCTATGAAGGAACTTATAGATCTTAAGGGAGAGCTTGAAAGGCTGACAAAAGATCTTGAAAAAGCATACGAAGATAAAAAGTTTTTTGAATCCAAACTTAATAATCCGGGATTTGTAGCAAAAGCTCCGGAGAAGGTTGTTACAGCACAAAAAGAGCAGCTTGCAAAGGTACTGGAAAAAATAGAAAATCTAAACAAAAGCTTGGAAGACATTAAAAAACAGTTGGATTGATAATAAATAATTATAAACCCGATAGGCACTTTATGGTCCTACCGGGTTTATAATAGTTATCATTACTCTTTGCAAAAATAAACGAAAAGCCATATAGAAAAGCCATATATAAAAAGCAACCAGTAAAACTGTACGGTGTTTGCCCGGGATGCATTAGAATAAATATAAATTAAAACGGAGACAGGCAATGAATTACGAAGAAACACTTGAATACATTCATTCTTTGCACAAATTCGGTATTAAACCGGGGCTTGATAATATAAAAAAATTGCTTATGCTGCTTGGCAACCCTCAAAACAATAACAACTTTGTTCATGTTGCCGGAACAAATGGCAAAGGCTCGGTTTCAACCTATTTAAGCAATATATTTATTGCCGACGGCAAAAAAACCGGACTGTTTATTTCGCCGTATGTTGTGGACTTTAAAGAAAGAATTCAAATAAACGGGCAATATATAAGCGAAAACAGCTTGTGCCTCATTACAAAAGAGGTAAAAGAAGCGGCTCAAAAGCTCTATACAATGGACAAAACCGTTATAACCGAATTTGAATTTATAACGGCAGCAGCTTTTTTATATTTCAGCAAAGAAAAATGCGATATTGTCGTTTTGGAAACGGGGCTCGGCGGAAGACTGGATAGCACCAATGTTATCAAAAAACCACTTGCCTCGATAATAACAAAAATAGATTTTGATCACACTGCCGTTTTGGGTGATACAATTGAAAAAATCGCTTATGAAAAGGCCGGGATAATTAAAAGCAACTCTATTGTAATAACCACAGATAAGCAGGACAAAAAGGCCCTTGAGGTTATCAAAAATACTGCTCTGTCTGTAAATTCCGAGTTTGTATGCGTAGACTCAAAGGATGCCAAAAATATTATCTGCACCGAATTTAATACGCAGTTTGAATATAAAAACATTAAACTTATATCCGAAATGCCGGGGATGCATCAGGTAGAAAACATGTCTTTGGCTGTTCAAACGGCCCTTAAACTGAAAATTGGGGAACAGAGCATTAAGTCAGGAATTTTGAGAACCTCATTTCCCGCAAGGCTGGAAATGATTTCAAAATCTCCTCTTGTATTGCTTGACGGCGCCCATAATCCAAACGGCGCTGGGGTTTTGGCTGATTATTTAAAATCAAATAAAATCTCTCCCGTGGCTGTAATGGGTATGATGAAGGACAAGGACTGTTTTGGCGTTGCTAAGCTCATTGCACCGCTTTGCAGCGCTGTACTGACAGTAACAGTTAATTCAAATCAGCGAGCAATTTCGGCAGAGGAACTCGCAAATATCGCAGCCGAATTTTGTAATAAAGTAATTCCGTTTTCAAATTATAATGATGCTTTGAAGGAAGCCGAAGAAATTTCAAATATTCTGTCGGTGCCTATACTTGTTTGCGGATCTTTGTATCTTGCTTCCGATATTCGTCCCATATTACTCAATAAATTTAAATAACTACCTTTTTGGCATAAACAAAATTTTTTTCGACAATTGAATTCAGCATAATTTTTACGGACAAACCTTTATAATTCAGTTTATAAAGGTTTGTTATTTTTTTGGAGGTTTGATAAAAATGTCAGTAAGAATTATTGCAGACAGGGAAATAGTAACCGCCTGCCTGGATGGAGAGATAGACCACCATACTGCCGCCGAAATGAGAAACGAAATTGATAAGGCGGTTGATGATTATCATCCCTCTTTACTGGTTCTTGATTTTAAAAATGTATCATTTATGGACAGCTCCGGCATAGGACTTGTTATGGGCAGATATAAGGCTATAAGCGCCATTGACGGGGAACTTGCAATTATTAATACGACTCCCCAAATAGGTAAAGTTATGAAACTTGCAGGCATGGAACGCCTCGCAAAAATAGGTATGGAGGAAAAATTTAATGAAAGCACAAAATAAATTTAATTTAAAATTTCCGTCAAAATCAGCTAATGAGAGCTTTGCAAGGGTGGCGGTCGCCTCATTTATTTCTCAACTTGATCCTACATTAGAGGAAATGAGCGACATTAAAACGGCTGTCTCGGAAGCCGTAACAAACAGTATTGTTCACGGATACAGTAATACAATAGGAATTGTCTACATAACGGCGGAAATATTTGAAAATCGAAGCGTGAGAATAAGAATAAGAGATACCGGATGCGGCATTGAAAATGTTGAAAGAGCAATGGAACCTCTCTTTACGACCGTAGGAGGCGAACGCTCGGGACTTGGGTTTTCCGTCATGCAAAGTTTTATGGATAACCTTAAAGTATCATCAAAACCGGGTAAAGGTACAACGGTAATACTCAGTAAAAAACTTTCGGTTAAATTGTAATGAAAAGGGAAGAACTGGTAAATAATAATCTGCGGTTGGTACATTCTCTTTGTAAACGATTTAAGGGTAAAAATATAGAATATGACGATCTTTTCGGAGCCGGATGTCTGGGCCTTGTAAAAGCGGCAAATTCTTTTAATGAGGATTTGGGATATTGCTTTTCAACATACGCTGTTCCTGTAATACTGGGAGAAATTAAACGCCTGTTTAGAGACGGCGGCGCCGTAAAGGTTTCGCGAAGTTTAAAGGAACTTTCGCTTCGAGCAGTTAGGGAATCCGGACGATTGTCCACAAAATTGGGCAGAGAACCTACAGTCAGCGAACTTGCAGAAGAACTGCAGGTATCTTCCGAAGAGGTCGCAGAAGCCTTGTGCGCCGCTGTTCCGCCCTCCTCATTAAGTTATGTCGATGAAAGCGGCGGCGTTTGTGAACTGGACATAGGAACCGAACTAAGCGTTGAAGACGAGGTGTCAGATAAATTGGCTTTGTCACAGGTGATTTCAAAACTAGACGATAATGATAAAAAGTTGATAAAATTAAGATATTACGGAAATAAAACTCAAACAGAAACCGCAAAAATCTTGGGAATGTCTCAGGTGCAGGTTTCAAGAAGAGAAAAAAAGCTGCTTAATGTAATGCGTGGATTACTATAATATATTTCACTATACCTTACACATTTTCTGTAATTTGTTGCCTATCACCGGTATTGAACTTGTTATTAAAATATATCTGCCTCCCAAAGTATATTAATTGTCGAAATATATAAAATCATTTGTTTTTTTGTCACCATATGTAATAATTTTCACTAAAAGGGTAAAAAAACAAAAAAAGATAGGAAAAAGGTGTTGACAAGGGGGTAAAAATTTGGTATTATAATCGGGCGCCCTAAAGAAGAGGGAGC
>CAKSDA010000027.1 GCA_934444895.1 uncultured Eubacteriales bacterium
TTTTGATTATATGTTGCAAGTCCGCCGCAGAAGAAGGGACCTATATTAGGACCGCCATCATTATCCAAAAGAAGATTCCAGCCGCAGAAGCTGTCGCACCCGTTTTCAAGTGAGAGCGACATGGTAACTCCCCACTTGCCCCAGTCGGTGTCGTAATTATCAAAAAGACGAGGACCTCCCTCTGTAAAGTTCCACTTTACTAAGGGAAATTTTTTTCTTAATTCCGAAATTGATTTCGGTGAGCCGTCATAATAATGAAATGCGATTGTAGCGTCTTTTGCAAGGTCAGGATTTTCTTCTAATTGTTTGATAATTCTTGGAATACCGGAAAAGTTGTGATCATAAATCCATACTTCAGTATCAAGATCTGTATGTTCGAGTTTTTTACGAAGCGTTTTTATAAAGTTTACTTCGGTGTCCGGGTGCCAAATACATGCAGGCATTGTGCCCTGCTGCTGCGTTTCAGGTTCGTTTTGCGGCGTTACCGCAAAAATATCAATACCCTCTTTTTTATAAGCGTTTAGAAAGGCAATGAAATAATCCGCGTAACAATCAACAAAGCGGTCCCGCATATACCCTCCGCACATTTTACCGCTGGTTTTCATCCATCCGGGAGGGCTCCACGGTGCGGCAAAAAAGTTTATTGAGGGATTTGCCTTTTGTATTTCATGCAGCATTGGTATTATATAAGAGCGGTCGCGATCGATTGAAAAACTTTTAAGTTCAAGATCATCCTTTTCATCGCAATAAGAGTAAAGCTCCGGGGAATAGTCGCTTGAGCCTATGGAAATGCGGCCCACTGAAAGATGCAAACCGTTTTTGCCATATACATCATTTAAATATGTTTTTCGCATATCCGGGTCCATGATGGACAACATATAACAGGAACTTCCGGTCGGTGCTACGCCGAATCCTTTGAAATTTGTGTTTGAAGGGGTGTCTGAGACTGTTACAGTATGTGCGCCCATAACCGGTTCATCATTGCAAAAAAGGGTCTTTTCGGCAAACCGGTCGGTTTCACTTGTTACATACATTTTAACTTCCATAATATCTCACCTTTCAATATTATTTATGCCTTTATTATATGTTAAGAGTTTTAAAAAACTAGGTGTTTTTACGCTATGAATTTGTGTTTTTACGGCAAAATGGTATTGACAATTGTATTTAAGCATGTATAATTTGAAATAGGTGATAAAATGATAAGTGACAGTTGTATGGCAAATTTTCAATATTCCGATATAACCGCTATGCATCAAATGTGGAAAAAGGGCAGTTTTTATTCCTACGAAACATCCGGAAGACCAGTTTTCGGAATATGTTTTTTAAGCTCCGGAACGGCGGTATACAAAACAAAAGATAGTATTTTTACGGCAAACGCAGGTGATATTGTAGTTCTAAAACGCGGTGCTCATTACCGAGCGGAGTTTCTAAAGGTGGCGGCAGAAAATATTCTTATTAATTTTTGTTGCGACGGTGAGTTTTTGGACGATGATATAATTATAAGAAAAAACTGCGGCTTTTTATCCGAAGATTTTTCCGGATTGCTTACATATATAACTTTAGGGCAGCTTTGCATGGCAAAATCCGTGTTTTACAGAATTCTCGGTACTGTCGCCAATTTTGAAAACGATAATACTTTACCGGCCCGTGTGCGTTGCGAAATTCTTGCGGATCGCAATTTTTTGCTTAACGAAGAGGAGTTGGCAAAAAAATGCTATATCAGTGTTTCAACAATGCAAAGGGCGTTTAAGTCGGCATACGGAGAAACGGTGATTTCATATCGCAGGAGAATCAGAACAGAGCGAGCAAAGCAATTATTGCTTTCCGGGGAATACACTGTGGAGCAGGTAGCATCTGCTTTAAATTTCTGCGACAGCGCTTATTTTTGCAAATGCTTTAAAAAAGAAACGGGTAAATCGCCTACTGCATTTATCAGAAGTTTTTGCAGAATGTAAATGTGATATTATGATTTAAAGTAAGGTTCGGATTTATCACTGTTTGCCTTAGGTCTTGATAGTTGAAACCATGATTTCGACTATCAAGACCTAAGACAAGCACAATAATATAAATTGAGGTGTATAAAGTGCTTACCTATGAAGAATTAAAAGAAAACAAAGATATAAAGGAATATATTACTGCAGCGGATGACGCTTTGGCGGAACTTGGCTTTACCGAGCACAGTTTTGCCCATGTTACAAGGGTTTCGGACCGTGCAGCTGAAATTCTAAACGAACTTGGTTATTCGGACAGAGAAATTGAACTGGTAAGGATTGCGGCTTATTTGCATGATATAGGAAATCTTATAAACCGCATTGAACATTCCCAAAGCGGAGCAATAATGGCTTTTAGGATTTTGGACAGGCTTGATATGAGCGCAAAGGATATTGCGGTGGTAGTTTCCGCTATAGGAAATCATGACGAAGGGACCGGAGTTCCGGTTAACGCAGTTGCCGCGGCTCTTATACTGGCTGACAAATCGGATGTAAGAAGAAGCCGTGTAAGAAACTCCGATATCACAAAATTCGACATTCATGACAGGGTAAATTATTCGGTTATCAGCTCGGATCTTTTGATAGAAAAATCAAATCGCATAATAAGATTAAAGCTTGTTATTGATACGGGATATGGATCGGTTATGGACTACTTTGAAATATTTTTAAATCGCATGATATTATGCAGAAAAGCAGCTGAAAAGCTGAATATGTCTTTTAAACTTGACATAAACGGGCAGCAACTTATATAGGAATAATAATCAAAAAAGTTTATGAACAACACATACAAGGTAAATGATATAGGAATAATCTTAAAAGCCTAGTTTGACTATGAGGAGACTATATCATTTTGCCCCCTGTTTATTGCAACACAAGGGAGAACAATATGGAAAAAATCACAAGTTTTAAAGTTGACCACAGATATATTGACAAAGGAATTTATGTTTCAAGAATCGATGATGATATAACAACATATGACCTGCGCACCAGAAAGCCCAATGGCGGAGAATATATGGACAACATAACAATGCATACCTTTGAACACATGTTTGCAACATATATCCGAAACGGTGAACTTAAGGATCATGTTATATATTTTGGACCTATGGGCTGCGCTACCGGGTTTTATCTTTTGGTAAGAAACGCTGACAACGAAAAGGTTTTGGAGGAAGTAAAAGCAGTTTTGAATAAGATAATAAACCATACCGGAGAGGTTTTCGGTCAAAGTGAAATTGAATGTGGAAACTACAAAATGCTGAGCCTTGAAACCGCAGTAAAGGAAGCAAAGAAATATCTTGATGTTTTAAATTCAAAAGATAATAATTTCTTATATTTTGAATGTTAGATCCAACTGTATTATTTTCGGATTTATCCCTGTTTGCCATTTTAAAAATGAAAACATTTTATAAACAATATATCTTTTAATTGACGGGACAGCCTTTTATTAGTATAATATTTGTGTTGTTCCTATCAAGCGCAACACAAGTTTTGCACTGATTTAAAGTATATCAATTTATTGTTTCGGAGGAATTTTAAATGGCCAATACAGAAAGTGTTACCGGAATAAATTCTTCAACTGGGAAATTAGTCACTCACGTTATAATAAGAACGCTGGTATCTTCGATAATAGCGTTTATTTTGTATGTTTCATGTACAACAGTAGCCGTAGGTATAGGCACAAAAGAAATCGGATATACCATTTTATACAGCACAGACGAACAATCCTACACCGAGGTATACAAACATTATTATAAAGATGGGGATGATAATAATTATTCCCGTTATGAGAACGATTCGCATTATTACAAAACCCCAATAAGATCTCAGCTCACAAAAGGTCAAACGGCTGCTGCAATGTGGACTGCACAGTGTCTTACACTTATAATAATGGCAGCTTCCATTTACGGAGTTATATGGCGTGCAGGTGATTCTGACGCAAACAAGGCGGAACTCGGCGGAAAGAGCGTAGACAGATTAAGAGGCATTAAAATTGCCTTGCTTGCCGACATACCGTTTGCCGCTTTTTATATCGCTTTTGTTTTGCTTAAAATATTCGGAATTGAAAAAAAGTTTGTGCTTTTTTATAAAATAGCTACATATTTCATGTTTGCATTTAACGAAACTATTATGCCTATAGGAAATGCCGGTCCAATTACAGCGGGGAAGGCGGCATGCCTTGCGGTAGTCCTTTTACCGCTTATTATAATATGCGTAGTGGGGTATTACTTTGGCAGAAAGCATATCATACTAAAAAACAAAATAATTTATAAGAAATAGGGTGTTTATATTGGCCGGCTTGTTCGGTATGTTTGACTATACTAAAGAAGGACCGGGCGTTAAAAAGCGCGAAAGAGAGAAGAAGGGATTTTTCAGATTTTTCGAGCTTTATTTACGCAACTTTTGGGGATATGTTAAAATTGGACTTATTTACAGCATAATGTCACTGCCGGTTATTACAAACGGAATGGCAAATGCAGGAATTACCCATATTGCAAGAAGCACTACCAGGGAAAAGCACACCTTTCTTTTCAGCGATTTTATGGATACTGTTAAAAGCAACTGGAAGCAGTCGCTTTTACTGGGTATTATAAATGTGGTTGTGTCGGTAGTTTTAGGGTTTGATATATGGTATTTTTGGAATCAGCTGACGGCGAATTTTACAGCTTTTGCAGTAATCGGACTTGGCGTTGCAATGTTTTTGCTTATATGTGTAACCTTTATGAAATATTATATTTGGACACTTACAATCACATTTAGCCTTTCTGTTAAAAATCTAATAAAAAATTCCTTTAATTTTGTCTTTTTAAACCTTTGGAGAAACATTTTGATTTCTGTAGTTCTGGGAATTTGCTATGCAATAATGCTTTTTTTGTTCACAACAAACGGATTTACATTTATGATAGGCGCTTTTATTTTGATATTTGTTTTTCCGGGCTTTAAAGCCAGCCTTGTGCAGGCAAATGTCTTCGGTTCTGTTAAAAAGTTTATGATAGATCCCTACTATGCAAATCATAAGGGAGAAGATATAGAAAAAAGACTTGCTTTGGGCCTTGAAGTGCCTGATGATGAAATGCCAAAAGACGAAGATGAGAAGCCTGTATTTTCCGATGAAACGCCGAATACGGAAAACAATAATTAACATCGGCAATAAAATATAAAAAAATTAAATCTCGCACACTAAAGTTTTAAACTTTAGTGTGCGAGATTTAATTTTAGGCTTTCATTAGTTAATCGTTTTTAAATTTTAAGTTTTTAAACAAGGCTGTTTATTTTAAGTGTTTCGGCTCAACGGTCAAAAGTATAAAACCTTTTTATATAAGCTTACTGCTTTTTAACTTTTTTGTTTTCCTGCTTTTGTACACGGACTTACCGATTTATCTATGCCTTAATAATCCCTGATGACGCAAATATAACCCATTTTGCAATATTAACGGCATGATCTCCGCTGCGTTCCAGATACTTTGCGATCATAAGCAAGTCTATTCCATATTTGCCAAAATCCGCATTCTTCTTAAAATCTTCTATAAGCTCCGATTTAACCGTTTCAAAATATTGGTCTATAACATCATCATACTCAATTATTTCTTTGGCTTTGTCGGTGTTTCCGGTAGCAAAGGATTCAACACTTTCACTGATCATTTTAATAACCGAAATCGCCATGTCGTGAATGGTATGCTTGTCTATGGTGTTGGGAATATCTCCGGTTTTAACAATTTCGGCAATATCCGCCGCCTGGTTTCCTATTCTTTCCATATCTGTTACCATTTTAAGCGCGGCTGAAACGGTACGAAGATCCGTTGCAACAGGCTGTTGTGTTAAAAGGAGTTTAATGCACTGCGATTCAATCTCGCGTTCTTTTCGGTCAATGGCTTCCGCCGAGGCAATAACATTGTCGGCAAGCTCATTGTTATTGTCGGTAAATGATTTTACGGCTTTGGCAATTGCCTGCTCACAGTCCGCGCTCATTTTAAGCATTTCCTTACGCAGAAGTTTTAGTTGTTCGTCAAACATCTGTCTCATTATCCGAACCTCCCTGTAATGTAATCTTCTGTCCTCTTGTCGTCCGGAGACGAGAAGACTTTTTCCGTATTATTAAACTCAACCAGCTTCCCCATGAGGAAGAATGCTGTCTTATCGGAAATTCTGGCTGCCTGCTGCATATTATGGGTAACAATTAAAATTGTATAATCCCTTTTAAGCATTAAAGCCAGTTCTTCGATTTTGCCGGTTGAAATGGGGTCTAGGGCACTGGTGGGCTCATCCATTAAAAGAACTTCCGGTTTAATTGCAAGGGCTCTTGCGATACACAAACGCTGCTGCTGTCCGCCTGACATTCCAAGAGCCGACTTTTTAAGCCGATCCTTCGTTTCTTCCCATATAGCAGCGTTTTTAAGCGAAGTTTCAACTATTTCGTCCAACTGCTTTTTGGAACGAATTCCTTGAAGCCTGGGACCGTAAGCAATGTTGTCATAAATACTCATAGGAAAAGGGTTTGGCTTTTGAAATACCATACCTATTTTTGTTCTGAGCTTAGTTACATCAACATTTCCGTCATAAATGTTTTCACCGTCAAAAAGTATCTTGCCGTCTATTTTACAATAGGGAACAAGGTCATTCATGCGGTTAATGGTTTTTAAAAAGGTTGATTTACCGCAGCCGGAAGGGCCTATAAGAGCGGTTATTTCATTTTTTGGGATTTCCGCATTAATATCAAAAAGCGACTGATGTTCTCCATACCATAAATTAAGATTTTTTACACTTATTAATGTTTCGCTCATTTCAATCGTCCTTTCAGGGCTTTTGCAGCCAGTGATGCGGTAAAATTCAGTATTAAGGTAATAATTAAAAGTATTGCCGCAATGGCAAAGGCAACATCAAATTTGCCTTGTTCACCCGCATATATATAAAGAGCTACAGTAAGGGTTGCAGATGAAGAAGAAAGAGAGGTGAAAAATCCAAGAAGTTTCAGTCCGAATCCGGCAGTGAACAAAAGTGCCGCAGATTCTCCGGTAATTCTTCCTACCGAAAGTATACATCCCGTAACAATTCCGTCAAGCGCATTGGGGAGCACAACGGTGCGTATCATGTGCCATTTTCCGCTTCCCAGAGCCAAGGCGCCTTCTCTTAGCTCGTTCGGAACCGACAAAAGGCTCTCTCTTGTGTTGCTTATAATTGTGGGAAGAACCATTATTACAAGGGTCAGGCCTCCGGCAAGGATTCCCTGCTTCAGATTTAAAATCTGAGTGAAGAATAACATTCCAACAAGACCGAATATTATTGAAGGAATTCCGGTCAGGGTATTTACCGCAAATGAAATAATATTTACAATTCTTTGACTTTTGGCATATTCGGTTAAATATATCGCAGCGCCTACTCCCAGGGGAAGCACAATTACCATTGAAACAATAATAATATAAAATGTGTTTAAAATATTAGGGAGAATACCTACCTTATTACTTAAATAAGAGGGCTCAGATGTGATCATTTCCCATGAAAGATTGGGAAGTCCTCTAAAAAGTATATAGCCTATCAAAACTATAAGTATAAGGCAGGTACAGGCGGCTGAAAAATAAAGAAGAAAGCTCAGAATTCTGTTTTTAATTTTTCGAATCATGATTTTTCCTCCTTAGAAGTTATAAGATAAAGAAGAGCGTTTATCATCATAATAAACAAAAACAAAACCAAACCTATTGAAAAAAGCGCGTTGCGCTGCAGCGAACCGTATGGGGCGTATGACATTTCGGAAACAATCGCAGTTGTAAGAAAACGCACCGATTTAAAAAGCCCCGGCATATTTGCAACATTTCCGGATACCATTATAATTGCCATTGCTTCGCCTATGGCGCGGCCTATTCCCTGAATAACAGAGGTTATAATTCCGCTTTTGGCAGCGGTAACGGAAATTTTAAAGTATGTCTCGGTTTTTGTAGCCCCCAGCGCAAGCGACGCCTCTTCATACTCTTTTGGAACCGCTTTCAAAGCCGTGTCCGAAACATTTATTATATACGGCAATATCATAATAGTTAAAACCAGTATTGAGGTCAGCAGACATGCACCGGCAGGCAGATTGAACATTTTTTGTATTCCCGGTACAAGCACTGTCATTCCTATAAGACCGTAAACAACCGAGGGGATTCCGGCCAAAAGGCTTACCGCGGAGCGGATTATACCGGCGACCCTGGGCGACGCTACTTTGGCTACAAATATTGCAGTTAAAAGTCCAAGAGGAACCCCTAAAACAACCGCGCCGGCAGTGCCGTATACACTTGTAAGAATAAATGGCAAAATTCCGAATTGCTTAGTACCGGAATTCCACGTGTTGCCAAATAAAAATTTAAAAAGACCGATTTCTCTAATGGCAGGGATACCGGATATTATCAGGTACAGGCTGATTCCGATAACAAATCCCACCGAAATAAGGCCCAATATTAAAAATATAATATTTACGCTTTTTTCAAAAACTTTTTTATTTTTCATAATTCACCCCGTAAGGCATTGAAAGTAAAATTTACGCAGCCGCGGCAGGCCTTGTGCTTGTAATTATGGAACTTTTGTACATCGTTCGGTATTACAAGCCTAACAGCCGCCGCGTGTTTAAATGTCACTGTTTTATTCTAAAAGATTATTTTACCGGAACCGCACCGGCCTTGCGAATAAGATCGGAAGCATCTTTAGATGTTGCGTAGTCGAAGAATTTTTGTGCAGATTCTGAAAGGGCTGTTCCGTCTTTGGTAACCAGAACAAACGGACGCTGGATTGAATAGGTTCCGCTGAGCACATTTTCTTCCGTGCAGGCAACGCCTGATACGGTGAGAGCTTTTATTCCGCTCTGCTCTTCAACAGCTGAAAGGGAAGCATAACCGATCGCATTTTTGTTGTTTTGTATTGCGGAAATTACCGCACCGGTGGAGGTGAGTTCCTGATCAAGCTTGCACTTATCAGCGGTTTTTGTTACAGACTCAAAGCCGTCTCTTGTTCCTGAACCGGATTCTCTTCCTATGCAGGATATTGCAAGATCGCTTCCGCCTACCTGATTCCAGTTGGTGATTTTACCTGTAAAGATGTCGGCAATCTGTTCCACTGTTAAATCGTTAACGCCGCAGTCTTTATTTACAATTACGGCAATTCCGTCTAACGCTACGGTTGTCGCGGTAAGTCCCGTTTCCGAATCTTTAAGTTTTCTTGATGAAAGACCGATGTCGCATGTACCGTTTTTAACCGCTTCAATTCCGGTTCCTGAACCTGTGGGGTCATATGTTACCGAAATGTTATCGTTATCCTTCATAAACTGCTCGGAAAGGGCTCCTATAACCTTTTCCATGGATGTAGATCCGTTTGTTGAAACCGAACCTTTACTTTTGTTTCCGCAGCCGGTGAACAAGGATAAACTCATAGTCGCTATTACGCCGGCAACTAAAATTCTTTTTAAATTTTTCATTTTCATTTCTTCCTTTCTCTTTGTATGACTATAGTATAAAGCCATAATGTAACAATTATTATCTCAGTATTGTAAAATTGATGAAAAATATCAAAAAAATAAAATTTTAAAAAAGAAAATGGTTTGAAAAAATAAAAGCGCTGCCGTTTTCGGCAGCGCTTTAAAAGTTTTAAAACATAGTATTATTTATTTTTCCGGGGGAATTCTACAGTAATTGAAGTTCCTTTTCCAAGTTCGCTTTCAAGTTTAATTTCTGCATTATGAAGTCTTGCGGCATGCTTTACTATTGAAAGGCCCAATCCGGTTCCGCCAACCTCCTTAGAACGGCTTTTGTCAACACGGTAAAAACGCTCAAAAATGCGGTCCTTTGCTTCAGGCGGAATACCTATTCCTGTATCGCTTACCGAAAGAACAACATGTTTTTCGGTGTTTGAAATTTTTACATCCACCCTTCCGCCCTTATGATTATATTTTATTGCATTATCGCAAAGGTTGTACACAATTCCTGCAAGGAGTTGCGGGGCACCGTATATAACGGCAGGCTCTTCATTAAAGCTTACAGTTATATTTTCTTTTTCTGCAACATCCAAAAGTCCGCCGATTGACTGCTTCGCGATTTCGCAAAGGTCTGTTTCCTGCCACTTCATATCCTCTGCACCTTCATCCAAATGCGAGAGATTTATAATATCCTCAACAAGAACAATCATGCGCTTTGCTTCGGAGTATATTTTACCGGAGAAATTTTGAATATCTTCCGGTTTTACCAGCCCGTCGGAAAGCAGTTCGGCATATCCTGAAATGTTTTGAAGAGGGGTTTTAAGTTCATGGGAAACATTTGCGGTAAACTCTTTTCTAACCTGCTCCGCTTTTTCCTTTTCGGTAATATCAAATATAATAAGCGCAACGCCGCAGACTTTTTCTTCAGATATAACAGCGCTTGCATTAAAGCGATAATCATTGTCTTTTATGGTTATTACCTTTTCGGCATGCTTTTTTTCTTTTGCCTGATCCAAAAGTTCTTCAATTTCCAAAGAGTTGTTTAAAAGGGAAAGATCCTTTCCTACGCAGTAACTGCTTATTCCCAAAATTTCGGTAGCATAGCGATTTATGCTCAGAATCATTCCGTTTTCATTAAGCAGCAGTAATCCCTCGTTCATGTTCTTGGTTGCAGTATTGAATTCCTGCTTTTGTCTGCTTAAATCGGCCTGTTGCCGGCGTAACTGGTTTTGCTGGCTTACAATTCTTGTAATAACCGGAGCAAGCTCTTCATATGTTTCCTTCGGATCAGGGTTGTCAAGATCCAAAGAATTAAGCGGTTTCACAATTTTGTTTGATACGCGGAAGGCAAGCACCAGTGACAAAATTACCGCAACGGCAACAACAATAATTATCGGCTGTAACATCGCAAGTATAAGAGCCCACCATGAAAGGTGAGAACCTGAAAGGCGGATCACCGAACCGTCTTTAAGTTTTTTAGCACAGTAAAGTTGTCGCTCGGTAAGGGTTGTGGAATATCGCGAGCTTTCACCTTCGCCGTTTTTAAGCGCTTCCTTAACCTCTTCGCGTTCCAAATGGTTGCCCATTTCTTTTGCGTTTGCTTTGTTGTCAAATAAAACACCGCCGTCAGGAGAAATCCAGGTAATGCGATAGTTCCCATTGCTAAGGCTTTTCAGATAATCAATACCGCCGGTTTCAACCGCACCGGCGGCAAGGGTTGCTTCATTTTTAAGCTGATTCATCTGCATGCCTGAAAAATAGTCATATAAAACGCCCATAATAAGAACCAGACAGGCAGTAAAAACAATCAGCGCAACAATGCAAATTGAACGAAAAATTTGTTTTTTCATAGCTTTATCTCCATTTTATACCCCACGCCGCGCACGGTTTGAATATAATCTCCGGCGCTTAAAAGCTTTGTGCGCAGCGTTCCTATATGTACATCAACGGTTCTGGTTTCTCCCAGAAATTCTGTGCCCCATATCCTGGTAAGCAGTTGATCCCTTGTAAATACAAGTCCGGGATTTTCCATGAAAAGATGTAAGAGTTCAAACTCTTTAAGGGTAAGAATTATGTTTTCTCCGTTAACCTTTACGGTGTGCTTCCCAAGATCCATTTCTATAAGCCCTATAGTTATCATAGATGCTTTTTTTGGCGATGTGCGGCGCAAAACTGCCTTAACCCTGGAAATCATTTCCATCATTCCGAACGGTTTGGCCAAATAATCATCCGCCCCCAAATCAAGTCCTATAACCTTGTCATATTCGGTGCCCTTGGCAGTTGCCATGATTATGGGAATATCAGAAGTATCCGGATGAGCGCGAAGCCTTTTTAAAATTGAAATTCCGTCTTCCCCGGGAAGCATAATATCAAGCATAACAAGCTCCGGCTTTTCATTTTTAAGTTCCTGCCAAAAGACTGAGGATTCAGAAAATCCTTTTGCCTTAAATCCGGAAGCATTAAGCGTATACAACATAAGATCTCTTATTCCGCTGTCATCCTCAACACAATAAATCATATTTTATGCCTCCTTTATACCTTTTCTATTATATTATAATACATAAATTTCGTAATGCTAAATAGCGTATGAATGTAAAATGTATGTAAAATCCAAAAATATAATCAGGTTCTTAAAATTTATAAAGTCCCTTTTGAAATATAATATTATGAAAAACATGTAATGTCAATAATTTATGAATAAAAGCCGGAGTATAGTTACATGGGAAAAACAGATTTATAAGGCATGGATTTGATGAATTTGTGAACAAAAAGAATAAAATATTAACATTTGTTTACATAGAATGCAACAAACTAATGATATACTTGAGAAAACAAAAGAAAGGGGCTGTCCTTAATGAACAGAAAATGTAAAAACACTATTCTCGGCTGCACATTGGCGCTTCTAATTGCCGCTGCCGGTTTTACGGTATATAAAGCAGGCAGTTCAAAAAGCTCCGATTTAAAGATGCCATCGGAAAACAACATCATGCAAATGCCGGATTCAAGCGAAAATCTTAATTCAAAGCAATCTCAACAAAGCAGTGAAAATAAAAATCAAAGTGAACAATCGCAACAAAATAGTGAAAATGAAAATCAGGACGAACAGGGGCAATCGGACTCCCGGTTAACAAACGATAAAAACGAACAAAATACAAATCAGTTGGAAAAAACGAATAATCAAAGCACAGATGCAAGGCAAAGTCCGCCCGATAGCGGAAATTCAAACGGCGCGCCGTCCGCACCGCCGGAAAATAATTTGCCGGGTCAAAACAATAACGGGGATAACGGGACCGGTGGTTTTAAAAACGATCAAAACGGTTTTAAGCCGGATGATGTACCGGGATCCCAAAACGACACAGGCACAAAAACCATATACTATGTCCTTATCGGAATTGAAAGCGCGGCAGCTGCTGCTGTTATAATTTATATGATTATGTCAAAGTTTAACAAGCTTTCTTTTAAGGAAACCTTCAAAAACAGCGACAAAACAATCATTATGATACTTTCTACCGTTATCTTAACTGCGGCGCTCACATTTTCCGCATCGGCAATCATAAATTGTTTCAAATCTTCCGCGTCAAAGCCTCTTGCCGGAGGAAATCAAAATAATAATTCTGTTTCTTATTCTGCGGCAACCGAATTATCTTCTGATGAAGATTATGAAGAAAGCGGCAAGACTTATTCTTCCTCGAAATCCGATGAAAATGCAATTCTGGCAACTGGTACCGGTAATATAACCCTTTCGGATATAACTGTTGATAAAAGCGGCAGTTCAGACGGTGGAGATACCACAAGCTTTTATGGTACAAATTCCGCTATTCTTGCAAAGGACAAAGCAAATCTTACAATTAAGAATGCAAAAATCACAACAAATGCAACCGGCGCAAACGGAGTTTTCTGCTTCGGCGGTCAGGCAACCACTAACAATGCCGAGGGCGACGGAACAACAATAAATATAAGCGACAGCGTTATAACAACATCAGCAGATAATTCAGGAGGAATAATGACAACCGGAGGCGGAATAATGAACGCTGAGAATCTCACCGTAAGCACATCAGGAACCTCCAGTGCGGCAATACGCACCGACAGAGGCGGAGGAAAGGTTACGGTGAATTCCGGAAACTATGAAACCCGGGGGAAAGGATCTCCGGTTATATATTCAACGGCAGATGTTACGGTTAACAATGCAACACTGGTGTCAAAGGCTTCGGAAGGGGTAGTTATTGAAGGGAAAAACAGCGTTACGCTTAACGGCTGCAACCTTACCGACAGTAATACAAAGTTAAACGGACAATCAACCACATACAAAAATATTTTTTTATATCAGTCAATGAGCGGCGATGCTGCTGAAGGCAGTTCAAAATTTACAGCAAAAAACAGTAAAATAGTGACAAACAACGGAGATTCATTTTATGTTACAAATACCGACGCGGTAATAAATCTTGAAAATAATGAAATAATCAATAACGATTCTGCCGGGGCTTTTTTAAGAATACAAAAGGATTCTTGGGGAACATCCGGTAAAAACGGCGGCAGCGCTGCGGTGACACTTAAAAATCAAAAAATATCAGGGGATATAGTTGTGGACAATATTTCGTCACTTAATCTCTCGCTTTCATCTGCTTCATATTACGAAGGAACGCTGAACGGAGATAATACGGCTGAATCGGTTACGCTAAAGCTGGACGCCTCCTCAAAAATAAAGCTTACCGGCAATTGCTATGTTACATCTTTTTCGGATGATGACGAGACGCTTTCAAATATTGATTTTAATGGCTTTAAGCTTTTTGTTAACGGAACTTCGGTAAAATAGCAGGATCGTAGATTTTAATGTTTTGGCAGATTCGGATTTATTCCTATTTGCCTAGGCAAATAGAACTGAAAAAGCACTTAGCGTAATGCTAAGTGCTTTTTCTTGGCTGGGGTGGCAGGATTCGAACCTACGAATGCAGCAGTCAAAGTGCTGTGTCTTACCACTTGACGACACCCCAATATATATTAAGTATTGTCTTTATATGAATCAATATTCCTAAAATTACCGTAAATAAAAATGGGGTGGATGACCGGGGTCGAACCGGCGACCTCCAGGGCCACAACCTGGCACTCTAACCAACTGAGCTACATCCACCATACATATTTCCGCAGAAACAATACAATTATATCATTAAAAGGCAATTTGTCAAGTGCTTTTCTTTCAATTTGAGTATTTTTAATTTAAGGTTGCTTAAAACCGCATAAAACCGATTGTAAGTTTCTGAAATAAAAAGCAAGGAAACCCATATTACGCTCCTGACAAAAGACTTATGAAACAAAATTTATTTTTATAAAAAAGGGCATTTATACTTGCATAATGTCGGATTCTGTTGTATACTTTCATAGATGGTGAGCAAAATCCAACCTGCCGAAAACGGTGAATATGAGGCGTTTTTAGGCTTGTTATTTTTGCAAGGCGTCAGCCTAGGCTTGTGAAAATCGAACTCGTTACGGTTTCGACGATCAAGAGCCTAAGGGCGTTTTGATTATTTGGGGGTAAATTTATGGCCAAACAGGGATTTGATAATGACAAATATATCAGTATGCAGTCTCAGAAAATTCGCGACAGAATAGAAATATTCGGCGGAAAACTCTATCTGGAGTTCGGAGGCAAGCTTTTTGATGATTATCATGCTTCTCGTGTTTTGCCCGGATTTAAACCTGACAGTAAGGTTAAAATGCTTTTAAAGCTTAAAGATCAGGCAGAAATTGTTATTGTAATAAATGCAGACGCCATTGAAAAAAACAAACGCAGGGGAGATTTGGGAATAACATACGATCTCGACACCCTTCGTCTTATTGATGCTTTCAGGGGCATTGGGCTTTTTGTCGGCAGCGTGGTTATTACATGTTATAAGGGTCAACCTACAGCAGACGCTTTTGAAAACAGATTGTCGGCACTTGGCGTTAAGGTATATAAACATTATCCCATTGCCGATTATCCTTCAAACATTCCTCTTATTGTAAGCGAAGAAGGATTCGGAAAAAATGATTACATAGAGACCTCCAGATCTTTGGTTGTAATTACAGCTCCCGGTCCGGGAAGCGGAAAAATGGCAACCTGTCTGTCACAACTTTATCATGAACATAAAAAAGGAATTAAAGCAGGTTACGCTAAATTTGAAACATTCCCTATTTGGAATATTCCGCTTAAACATCCTGTTAACCTTGCTTACGAGGCGGCAACGGCCGATCTTAAGGATGTTAATATGATTGATTCATATCATCTTGAGGCTTACGGTGAAACAACTGTTAATTATAATCGTGATATTGAAATTTTCCCGGTTCTTAATGCTATGATGGAAAAAATCATGGGGAAATCGCCATATAAAAGTCCTACCGATATGGGTGTTAATATGGCCGGATATTGCATTTATGATGATGAAGCGGTATGCACCGCAGCAAAACAGGAAATAATAAGAAGGTATTACAATGCATGCTGCGGAGTAAGGCAGGGAAATGCAGAGCAGGATGAAATAACAAGAATTGAACTTATAATGGGGCAGCTCGGAATAACTGCTGATGATCGTCCTACTGTTGCGGCAGCGGTGAAAAAGGCGGAAGAGACGGGTGCTCCGGCAGTTGCTCTTCAATTTGAAGACGGTGAGATAATCACCGGAAAAACATCCTCGCTTTTGGGCGCTTCGGCCGCAGTGCTTCTTAATGCTCTTAAAAAGCTGGGCGGCATTTCCGATGATATAGATATTTTATCTCACAGTGTTATAGAGCCTATGCAGGAACTCAAGGTTAAGTACATGGGCAATCATAATCCGCGCCTTCACACCGATGAAGTTTTAATAGCCCTTTCCATATGCGGCGCTACAAGCCCGGTTGCGGAACTGGCAATTACTCAGCTTTCAAAGCTTAAGGGATGCGAAGCACATTCTTCGGTTATTCTTTCAGGTGTTGACGAAAATGTTTTCCGCAAACTCGGAATAAATATAACATATGAGCCTAAGTATCAAACAAAAAAGCTTTATCATAACTGATAAACTGAAAATAAACTAAAAAGTTTTTATAGGCAAAAAGTTTAAAAGTTAAAATTTTATAAGCAAAAAGGGGCTGTAAAAAAACAGCCAAAAAAACCGAGATTCACTCTAAATTGAGCGGAACTCGGTTTTTTAATCTTA
>CAKSDA010000028.1 GCA_934444895.1 uncultured Eubacteriales bacterium
GAGTTATCGTTCAGCACTGAAAACAGTTCTTAAAAAGGCTGACGCTGCTATTGAAGCAAAGTCTGACGATGCAGCCGAAACTGTTAAAGTTGCTGTTAAAAAGCTTGATCAGGCAGCAGCAAAAGGTATCCTTCATAAAAATACAGTTGCTCATAAGAAATCAAAGCTTGTTAATCGTTTAAACAAGGCATAATTAATAGGGAATATAGTGTTTTTTAATTAGTACCTCTTTCAAGGGCTTCGCTTTTGAGAGAGGTATATAATTATATAAACAAATTATATAAGTGTTGCAATAGGTATAGATGAACTGCTTTGCACCTATCGATTGCAATACAAATAGTAAAGTTCAGCAAAATCTAAGTAACATTTTAAAATCTCACAAATACATATACCGGAGGTGTAAAGGCATAGCGGACAAGGTATGTAAAAGTAAATATTAAGTAATATATTTATAACTAATATATTTATAACCTTTGTCACTCTTATTATGTCGGCCGCTTATGAAAGACAATAAAGAAAGACGAAAAGTAATTAAAGAACTTCTTGATACAACCGATATGGAGTTCACCGATGAGGAATTGATACATCAACTTATTGAAACAAAATTCACCCAAAATTGCGACAGTGAAAAAACCGCTACATTCGGCCAAAAGGCGGCGGATGCTGTTGCAAAATTTGCGGGAAGCTGGGCGTTTATCTTCAGCTTTATAGCAACAATGGCAATTTGGATGGTACTGAATGTGGTTTTAGCTTCCAAAGCATTTGACGCATATCCTTTTATATTGCTTAATCTTGTTCTTTCGTGCGTTGCGGCTGTTCAGGCACCGCTTATAATGATGAGTCAGAACCGCCAGGAAGCAAAGGACCGCGAACGCGCCGAAAATGATTATAAGGTGAATTTAAAAAATGAACTTATTATTGATGATCTTCATAAAAAGATCGATACCGTGCTGAAAAATCAACACGAACTCAGTGCGCGGTTAAAAAAGATTGAAGATCATAATAAAAACAATGAAAAATAAAAATTAAATTTTAAAACCAGTGCTATGTTTATAAACCACTAAAAAAGCAGGTGCGGAATATTGTTTCCGCACCTGCTTTTAATTTTTTGATTATAAACTATTTTTTTAAGCTTATTTGAAGTAACGGTTCAAAAGTCCTTCAAAAGCCTTGCCGTGTCGGGCTTCATCCTTCGCCATTTCATGTACAGTGTCGTGAATTGCGTCAAGACCAAGTTCTTTTGCAAGCTTTGCAAGTTCTGTTTTGCCCATAGTTGCACCATTTTCGGCTTCAGCTCTTACTGTGAGATTTTCTTTTGTGCTGTCAGATACAACTTCGCCCAACATTTCGGCAAATTTAGCTGCATGCTCTGCTTCTTCAAATGCTGCCTTTTCCCAGTACATTCCGATTTCAGGATAACCTTCTCTGTGGGCAACTCTTGCCATTGCAAGATACATGCCAACCTCGCAGCATTCACCGTTAAAGTTATCTCTGAGTCCGGAAATGATTCTTTCATCAGCACCCTTGGCAATTCCCACTACATGCTCCGCAGCCCAGCTTTTTTCAGAATCCTGAAGCTTGAATTTTTCTGCCGGAGCGTGGCAAACCGGGCATTCGTCCGGAGCAGACTCCCCTGTGTAAACATAACCGCAAACTAAGCATACATACTTTTTCATAATAATAACCTCCATAATTGTGTTTTAAAAAATTTTTATATCAATATGCTGTTTAATACAACCGCAAATATAATTTTTCTATTTGCCAAAGGTATTTAAACAACATATAAAAGACCTGTTACTTTTTGCAATCGGAACATTTCCCGTAAAAGATTAAGTCATAGTAGTCAATTTCAATATTAAGATCATTTGCGCTTTTTGAAATAAACTCATCCGCATATGGATTGTCAATATCAATTACCCGCTTGCATGTTCTGCAATATAGGTGATTGTGCGGCTTTGGGTTTGCGTCAAAATGTTCGCCGCCACCATCAACACAAAATGAAATAATTTCCCCTGACTTGCAAAGATCCGAAAGATTGCGATATACAGTTCCGAGACTTATATTCGGAATAATCTCACGCGCCTTAATATATATGTCGGTCGCTAACGGATGTGATGTGGTGGAACGCAGAATGTCAAGTATTACTTCTCTTTGTTTTGAATAGCGTTTCATTGCGTCCTCCGTAAACAGTAATGATTACTGTTATTATATTACAACATCTCCTGCGATTTGTCAAGAGTTTTTTTAAAATTTTTTTATTTTTTAAAAAAATAAGTAAGATCCACAGTATTAAGCGGCTTTAAGTATAGTTGTCCAATCCAAATATTGCAAAATTGTAATTTTTATAGTATAATATTAAAATCATTTAATCTTTTTAGGTGTGGTGGAGTCGAAGAGCACTGTAATACTGCCGTATTACAAGTTATGAGACAAAAAAGGCAAAAAATTATTATTTGTAGGCGTTAAGGGGTTCAACCCTCACCAGCCTAACCGGGGGGCAAAAAAATGATATGGCACAGTTGTAGCCTTGAAGATGTAAAGAAAGAATTAAAGACAGACGAAAAAACGGGCTTGCCCGCAGCCGAAGTTGCGGCAAGGGTTCAAACCTACGGAGAAAACCGCATAATTGCCAAAAGCAAAAAAAACTTTTTAGGTTGTTTTATTAAGTATATTTCAAAACCGTCCGCAATAATAATGTTGGCAGCTGCCGCCGTATTGCTAGCAACGGCAGCTATATCCGAAAAAGGGAACCTTATGTTTTCCTTAACAGCAATGATTTTAATAGTAGCAGACGCCGGAATTGCTTCTGCATTTACATGCTATACGGAATCTCATTCCTTTAAAAATAAAGGGTCGGTTTCCCTTTGCGCAAAGGTGATTAGAGATTCAAAAGAAGTATCCGTAGATGTTGCGGCGCTTGTCCCGGGGGATATTGTTATACTTCAAAAGGGAGATTATATCCCGGCGGACGGAAGGATAGCAGAAGCATATTCCTTTATTTGTGATGAATCCGCAATAAGCGGCGATACTGCTCCTAACGAAAAAAATGCCGATTATATTTTTGATGATATGTGCCCCGTTTCGGATAGAAAAAACATGGTTTATTCCGGCTGCCTTGTTACAAATGGGCACGCAACCGTAATCGTGACAGATACCGGTAACAGAACCGAAACGGGTAAACAGAATCTTTTAGCGGAACAGATTGACACCGTGGATACACCTCTTAAAAGCAAAATTAAGGGAGTTTGCAAAAAAACACGCACCTTTTTTGTAGGGGTTTCGGTTTTAATATTTGTTTTGGGAGTCATTCTTTGCAGAACCTCAGGCGGATATTTCAGCGATGTTGTTTTCAGCATGCTGCTGACTTCGGTTGTTCTTTCTTCAATGTGGCTTGAAGAATCGGTTCCTACAATTGTGGCATATGCCTTCAACTGCGGAATAGGCGGAATGATAAAAAAACATATAATTGTAAAAGACCGTTTTGTTATTGAAAAGCTTAATAACGCCTCGGTTGTTATATCCGATAAAACAGGAACTCTGACGCAAAACAAAATGCGTATGACAATGATTTTTGACGGCAATAAGACCATCGATTTAACGGAAACTTTACCGGACGAAAATCAAAAAACATTGATCCAAATGGGCGCGCTTTGCGGAAATAGCCGAGTTACGGTTGCTCCAAACGGCAAAAAGAGGTTTGAGGGCGATCCTACGGGCGCCGGCATCGCAGACGCTTGCCTTAAGTATTGTAATCTTTCAAAAACGGAAATTGAAAATATCTATCCCAGAATGGCAGAAGTAAGTTTTGATTCTTCAAGAAAGCTTATGACAACCGTTAATATGATAAATAACAGACCGTTTGCTATAGTAAAGGGAGCTCCGGATATATTGATGGAGTATTGCAGCAGCGGAAATATCGAGGGCGCAAAGGTAGCCTTTGACAAAATGAGCGGATACGGACTGAGGGTAATTGCTGTGGCAATTAAACCGCTTGAGGAAGTTCCGGCAAATGCAAATCATGAAAATATGGAATGTGATTTGGGCTTGCTCGGCCTTTTTGGCATGGTTGACACAGTAAGCGACGATACCCTTGAAGCAATTTGCGAATGTGAAGAAGCCGGAATAAAAACCGTTATGGTAACAGGAGATTATATTACCTGTGCAAAGGCGGTTGCCGAAGATATGGGCATACTCAAAGACAAAGATGTGGCCGTTACCGGTGAAGAGCTTTGTAAAATGAGTGATGAAGAGCTTTCTCAAAAAATCAAAAATATTTCGGTATTTTCACGAATCTCCGCCGAAGATAAAATAAGGGTCGTAAACGCATGGCAAAATGCAGGATGCGTTGTTGCACTCACCGGGGACAGCGTTGAAGACGCAAAACCTCTCAGAGCAGCAGATATAGGCTTTGCAATGGGAGTTACCGGAACCGATATATCAAAAGGTACAGCTGATGTTGTTTTGGAGGATGATAAGTTTACAACCTTGGTTCTTGCAATAAAGCAGGCCAGAGGGGTTTATTCAAATATAATTAAATCGGTAAAACTTATATTTACATTCGCGGCAGTTCAGTTATTTTTGTCCTTAATAGGACTTGCGGTATTTAAAGAGCTTCCTCTTAATGCAGTTCAACTGTTATTGTACAGCGGCATTTTGGCAATGATTCCCGTTGCCGCTTTAGGTGCAGATTCCTTTAACATTTCTAAAATGGAAAATAAAGACGCTTATAGCGGTAAACTGCCTCCGGTTTTAGGCAATATAATAACCGTTTTGTGGCACAGTATTGTAGTTTGCACAATGGCCCTTATAGGATACGGAATAGGAAATAAAACAAAAACAGGCACCGCCGTTGCATTCGGAGTGATTTTCCTTTCTCTTGCATTTTTAATGTTTGAATGCAGAAATAACCGTTCGCTTATAAAAGAAGGGTTTAAAGGAAATAAAAACATTCTTATTTCACTTGGAATTTCGTTAGCGGCTATATGTGTAATATGCTTTACGGCAGTCGGCTCCTTGTTCGGAATTTCCGCAGCGTCAGGTTCTGAGATAGCATATGTATTCCTGCTTTCTTTAGTACTTCCGGTTTTGGATTTAGCGGTGAAGTTTGCAAAAAAGCATATATTTATTAACAGATCTTTTGAGGAGTAAATATGGAATACAATCTTTCCGATAAAAAAACCATAGATAGAATTTTAAAGGAAGAAAACTTCACTTTTAAAAAATCTCTGGGGCAAAACTTTTTAACCGATCCGTCTGTATGCCCTAAAATGGCAGAGGCTTCGGTTTCTAAAAACTCAGGGGTTATCGAAATCGGTCCGGGAATCGGAGTGCTTACGGCTGAACTCGCTAAAAGGGCAAGAAAGGTTGTTGCGGTTGAACTGGATGAGAGACTGCGTCCGGTTCTTAAAAAGACACTTTCGGACTTTAATAATGTAACCGTAATTTTCGGCGATGTTATGAAACTGGATTTATTAAAGGTTATAGAGGAAGAATTCTCAAATTGCGACTTTGTATCGGTCTGCGCCAATCTTCCCTATTACATTACCTCCCCAATAGTTATGTCACTTTTGGAAAAAAAGCTTCCGATAACATCGGTCACAGTTATGGTTCAAAAGGAAGCCGGGGAGAGGCTCTGCGCGGAAATACCGAGCCGTAAGTGCGGCGCCGTAACCCTTGCCGCCGCTTATTACGCAAATTCAGAGATTCTTTTTAATGTGGGGCGCGGAAGTTTCACTCCGTCACCGAATGTTGACAGTTGTGTAATAAAGCTTGATATAAGGAAAAAACCGGCGGTAGCAACAAAGGATGAACAATTTTTCTTTAAACTAATAAAAGCCGCATATATGCACAGAAGAAAAACTCTTGTAAATTCGGTTTCGTCCTGCGGTATTGCAGATAAAGACAGTGTAATTAAAGCATTGGAAGAAGTAGGAATAAAATCTACGGTAAGGGCTGAAGAACTTAGCCTTGAAGATTTTGCAAAACTGGGCGACTTTATAAAAAAACAAAGGGACAGCACTTAAAGGCTATTTGGCAAACGCCCGTATTTTGGCTTTTGCCTAACATAATTAAAATATGATAAAATAAAAATAAGTTTTCGGTGGTATTATGTCTTTAGATAAGGTTCGTGAATATTTAAAAAAATACGGTGCAGATGACAGAATAATCGAGCTTGATGATTCAAGCGCTACAGTCTCGCTCGCGGCAAAAGCGCTTCACTGCAGCGAAGGTCAAATTGCAAAAACTCTGGCTTTCACCGTAAAAGATAAAACAATTGTTATTGTCACAGCCGGTGACAAAAAAATAGATAACGCAAAGTTCAAAGAAAGGTTTTCTGTTAAAGCCAAGATGGTTCCGTTTGATGAAGTGGAAAACGCAACCGGACATGCTGCCGGCGGAGTTTGCCCCTTTGCACTAAACGATGGGGTGGAAGTATATATCGATGTTTCAATTAAGGAGCATGAAACGGTATATCCTGCCTGCGGAAGCTGTAACAGCGCCATATGTCTGACGCCCGGAGAAATTGAAAAATTTTCCGGTACGGTTTCGTATGTTGATGTTTGTAAACAGTGTTAGAATAGCATTTGGCTTTAAAAACTAAGAAGTGTTGCAATAGGTGGGATAAAACCATTTGCCCTTATCAATTACAACACAATAATGAAAAATATAAATATATAAAATTATAAATAAAGTAATTAGTATATATTTCAGGGAGAGAAAAAATTAATATGTGGTTCTGGCTTTCTATTATAGCAATAATATTTTGGAGCGGTTCGGACTTATTTTCAAAAATGGGGTCAGAGAGCAGCGATAAACTAAGCCACTGGAAAATCGTAATAGCAGTGGGCGGAGTAATGGGAATACATGCCGTAATTGAGATAATAAACGGCGTACCTTTTAAATTTTCTTATATGTTAACATATCTGCCGGCTTCTGCCCTTTACATATTATCAATGATATTGGGGTATGTCGGACTTAGATATATTGAGCTTTCGGTTTCTACACCGGTTTGTAATTCTTCAGGCGCAGTTGCCTGTATATTGTTTTTGCTAATAGGAGAAAAATTGTCGGCTTTGCAGGCAGTCGGAATAATACTTATCGTTATCGGAGTTGTTTCACTGGCATGGTACGAACGCAAAACAGATGATAGGATCAAGTTGCAGAAAACCAACAAAAAATATACTCATAGTATAATAGCAATTACATTTCCCATACTTTACTGTATTATAGACGCTTTGGGAACATTTGCGGACAGTATTATTATCAACGGACTTGACGGTAAAAGCGGACAACTTACAGAAGATTCCGCCAATGTCGCTTATGAACTGACATTTTTAGCAATGGCAATTTTTGCAGTATTTTATATTATATTGAACAGAAAAAAATACAATGTTGAATTAAGCGTAAAAAGCGATCTGCCAAAACTTGTCGGCGGTGTGTTTGAAACCGCCGGACAGGTTGCGTACATTAACGCAATAAGTGAAAAAGCTGTAACCGCAGCTCCGCTCATTTCATCCTACTGTATTTTTTCTGTAGTTTGGGCAAGGTTAATATTAAAGGAAAAGTTAAAACCGTTCCAATATGTTGTAATAGCTTTGGCAGTGGCAGGAATAGTTATCTTGGGAATGAACGATGCATAAAAAAGCAAATAAGTATTAAATCAAAGCCCGGATTCAGGCTATAAAATCAAGACACTAATTAAAAGCGGCAGTCTCTGCAAGTTATATATGCAGAGACTGCCGCTTTACTGCTTCGCTATAAAGAGCCTATACTTTTAAGTGACAAACAAATAAGTAACAAACAAATAGGTAACTGAAAAATAGCAACGAGCAAAAACACTCACCGGTTATTAGTAAAGGTTTGAAACTTTAAATTCAGTTTTCTTTATCCTTTTCAAAAATATAAACGCCGGTTTTATCATCAAACGGCGGCAGACAAACACTAACCCGTTCCGCACCGGATGTCGGTATGTTTTTGCCAATATAATCAGCCCTTATAGGCAGTTCCCTGTGACCTCTGTCTATTAAAATCGCAAGTTGTATGGCCTTTGGGCGACCTATGGAAAATACTGCGTCAATAGCGGCCCGGACCGTTCTTCCGGTAAAAAGAACATCGTCCACAATAACAATTTTTTTATTTTCCACAGAAAAGGGAAGCTCTATTTTTTTAAGTATGGGATTAACATTCGAAACCGATAAATCATCCCTGTAAAAGTTAATGTCCACCGTTCCGCAGGGAACATCAAAATTTTCAATAAGCTTTATATTATCCCGGATCTTTTCCGCAATCGGAACTCCCCGACGCATTATTCCGACAATGCAAAGATCATTGCAGCCCTTGTTTTTTTCAATTATTTCGTGAGAAATACGCATAATGCTGCGGTTCATCGTTGCTTCATCCATTATCTGTGCTTTAAGTCTTTCCATAAATCTCACCTACTAAATGTGGCAACAATTGTCTTGCCACGATTTCACATCTGCTGCTGTTTGGAATTTAAAATGTTTTGTGCCGCCGTTAATATACCGATTCTTGCGCTGTGGAAATTAAGACCCCCTTGCATCCAAACGGCAAATGGCTCTCTAAGCGGTGCGTCTGCCGAAAGCTCTATAGAAGATCCCAGAGTAAATGAACCGGCAGCCATAACAACCTTATCTTCATATCCCGGCATGTCCCACGGTTCAGGAACCAAATATGAATCTACCGGAGCACCGCTTTGAATTCCTTTGCAAAATTCCACAAGCCTTTCGCTGTTTTCAAGAAGAATTGCCTGAATTATGTCGGCACGTTTTTCATTTGGAGCAGGGGTCACCGAGAATCCCATGTCACTGAATAAACGGGACGCATATACTGCGGTTTTAAGCGCTTCACCCGTAACATGCGGAGCATTGAAAATACCCATATAAAGCTCTCTGTTGTGCCCCAGTGTTGCGCCTATTTCACGCCCAACCCCGGGAGCTGTCATACGGTAGGCACATTTTTCAATCAAATCGGCTCGGCCGGCAATATACCCTCCGCAGGGAGCTATTCCGCCGCCCGGATTTTTAATAAGAGATCCTGCCATAATGTCCGCACCGACCTCTACCGGTTCTTTTTTTCCGGTAAACTCACCGTAGCAATTATCTACCATAACTATTATGTCACGGTCAAACGATTTCACCGCTTCACATATTTCACCGATCTCTTCGGTACTGAGACTGGGCCTCAGCGAATACCCGCGTGAGCGCTGTATGTATACCATTTTATATTTAGTGCTTTTAAGTTCGGACAAAACCTTTCCAATATCCGGTCTGCCGTCTTCTTTAAGCCCGGTCTCGCGGTACTCAATGCCGAAGTCCTTAAGCGATCCGTCGCATTTTCGGTCCTCGCCAATAACTCCAAGCAGGGTATCATACGGTTTTCCGGTAACACATAACATTTTATCCCCCGGGCGAAGAATTCCGAAAAGAGCGGTTGAAATTGTGTGGGTTCCGCTTGCAAAGGTATAGCGGATAAGGGCGTCCTCGCAGCCGAAAATATCGGCAATTATTCTGTCAAGCGTGTCTCTGCCGCGGTCGGAATAACCGTAACCGGTGCTGGAGCAAAACATGCTTTCACTTACCCTGTTTTTAATAAAAGCATGAAGCACCTTCTGCTGGTTATAATCGGTAATTTTATCTATTTCATCAAACTGTTGTTTGCAGCCGTTTAAGGCTGCCTTATCAAGATCTAATATTTTATTTTCAAAATCAAAAAAATCAGACATTTTTCCACTCTCGTTCTGTTTTGTATATCTACTTTGTATTATTTTATATATTTTTATTATTCTGCATATCTGTTTTATTGTTATGCATTTATATATTATTAATTATGCATTTTCATATTCGCTTTGCTTTGTATAACTATATACCGAATATAGTTCGGTAAAACCGTTTTTTATGTAAAACGGTAAATTGGTCTTTGAAGCGGCAGTATAAACCGTTTTAATTCCGCTGCTTAAAACTGCGCCGTTTAAAACCTCACTGCCGTACCCGCTTTTCTGTCTTTTCGGTAACACCGCAATTCCGCTTAAAACACCGGAGTGACCGTAAATATGGGATATTACTGCCGCGGCAGAATTGTAAAGAACTGCAGTGCAGGCTGTCTTTCGGCGCACTTTGTGCGAAATATCGGCATAAAACCCCATTAAATCAGGCATACATATATCCGGGGACGGAGAATGGGTAAGTATTTCATAAACCCTTTTATAATTGCCGTTAAAGTAAAAGTCTGAATCGCTTTTATCATTATTAAACGGAGCTGAAATCTGTTTTTTTAAAACCGTAAATTTTTGAGGTTTAGGATTTAAGGAGTTTTGAAAAATTAGGGAGTTTTGAAAAAGCCGGTCGTCACAAGTTTGAATATTATCAAATCCGACAGCAAAACAAAAATCCCTAATTTCGTTTATATCAGCCATAGCGTTTGAATACATAAGAATATTACTGCCTGTTTTGCAAAGCGCCGCAGAAAAAACACCGCCGATTGATTGTTTATAAAAGCTTATAAACCCGTAACTTGTACCGTAAGACAAAAGCTCGGATAAAATTTTTATTCCGATAAACGAATTTCCAAGCTCACTTTTTTGTAAAAATAAATCATCCGGTTCTGTAACGAGCGTTATCAATTTAAATCTCCGCTTGCAAGGCTTTCAATCAGCCCTTTTGCAAGCTGCTGCATATTTTCCATATCATCTGTGCGGCCGAGGGATGAAGACGAATGAATATATCGGCAGGGAAGTGAAACCGCTATGGTTCTTACACCGCCTTTGGAAAGAGAAATCGAACCGGAGTTATTACCTCCTGCAACCGCCTTTTTGGACTGGATTTTTATATTTTCTCTTTCGGCAATTTTGAAAGCAAGATCGTAAAGTTCCCTGTCATATAAATTAGCTCTGTCCATAAACGAAATTACCGGTCCGTCTCCCAGTACCGATACCTGCTTCTCTGTCGGCGTGCCGTGAATGTCGCATGCAGTAGTGGATTCAAGGACTACCGCAAATTCAGGGTCAACGGTGTAGGCGGCGGTTTTTGCACCCTTGCAGCCTATTTCCTCGCCTACGGTAAAGGTAGCATAAAAATCATACTCACATTCACCCTTTAGAATATTTATAAGGGTCATAACGCCTACTCGGTCATCTAAGGATTTTGCCTTCACAGTGCCGCCGCTTAAACTTTTGAATTCGCTTAAAAAGGTTCCTATATCTCCTAATGAAACATATTTTTCAGCGTCCTCTTTGCAATCGGCACCTATATCAATATAAAGATTCTCAATGCCGGGCATTTCAGAGCGTTCTGATTTTGCTGACAAGTGTATAGGCTTTGAACCAATAACTCCCGGAAGATTATTTATAATAACCCTCTTGCAGAGCAAGGATTCGGATTTAATTCCGCCAACCGTTTCAAACCTTAGCATGCCGTTTTCACATATGCCCGTAACAATAAATCCCACTTCGTCAATGTGGGCGTCTGCCATTACTTTATGCGGCGCCGGCTTATTTCCCTTTTTAAATGCCAGAATGTTTCCCATTTGGTCCACAGAAGCTGTGCAGCAACCGGATATTTCCTTTAAAATGTATTCCCTTATATCGTTCTCGTTGCCGGATGGGGAACATATATCACATAACAGCTTTAATTTTTCAGTCATTTTGATCACCATCCGTAACATATCTGTAAATCAGTTCGCAAACAGCGCTTATGTCGCCGCAGGATACAACCTCGCATGGGGTGTGCATGTTCCTTAGGGGAATTGAAATAAGACCTGTTTTTATGCCGCTTTTTGAAACAGAAATAACATCCGCATTTGTGGAGGTGTTTCCGCCCATAACTTCAACAGTAAAAGGAATATCCCATTTTGCGGCGGTTGCTTTGAGTTTTTGGTAAATTTCTTTGTCCAGAACAGGAGAAATCCCAATCATAGCGCCGCTTGAAAGTTTTGCTGTTTTATATTCCGGAACCCCGGGGCAATCCGCAAAACTTACATCAACCGAAATGTTTTGAACGGCGTCTGCCGAAAACGCGGCGGTTCTGGCGCCTCTAAGCCCCAGTTCTTCCCCGGTGGTAAGCATAACTGTAATGTTCTTTTCGCATTTTTCGTCAGCGGCAATTTTTTCCGCAGCGGAAATAACCGCCGCCACTCCGGCACGATTGTCCAAAGCGCGTCCGGTTATTCGGTTGTTAAGAAGGGTTTTCGCATTAATGTCAAATACCGCAAAATCACCCTCGCAAACTTTCTCTTTTATATCAGGGTCGCCTGTATCTATAAAACAATTATCAAAACCGGGACATACATCTTCATTTGTAAGATGAGGAGGAATGCTTGTGAATACCCCGTACACCGTCTCTTTACCGAAAATTTTTACAGGCATTGACGGCAAAATACGACCGTCCAATGATCCGACAGGCGAGGTAAGTAGAAATCCATCGTCAAAGACCTTGGTTATTACCATTCCAACTTCGTCAATGTGGGCTTCCAGCATGATGGTTCCATCGGTGTTGGCCTCGCTTTCAAGGCTGTTCTCCTGGTTATTTTTGCAATTGTTTTCACAACCTTTTCTCCGGCTATTTTTGTTTTTAATTATGTCGGCTCTCAAATATCCGTTGCCGTATGAAACTTTGGAAAAATTCTTTAAATATTTTTCCGCAACATCAAAAGCTTCTGTAATACTTCCTATGCATACGCAGTTACAGAGTTCTAAAACCAAGTTTTTAATATCCATAATAAGCTCCTGATTATTTTAAATTGTTTACAAGTCTTTTAAATTCGTCGCCGCGTACCGCAAAATTCGGAAAAGCGTCAAAACTCGCGCAAGCCGGGCTTAAAATAACCGTGTCGCCGCTTACAGCGTTTTTGCGTGCAATATTAACCGATTCCTCCATATTATCGGTGCGAATAATAGTGGGGTTGTATCCCATGTATTTACTGTCGGCTTTTATGGCCTTTTCAATCTTCTCGGCAGTTGGCCCTGTTAAGAGCAAAACCTTAACCTTTTCAATAATATACGGAACCATAGGCTCAAAAGGTATGTGCTTGTCATATCCGCCGGCAAGAAGAATAATATTTTTGTCAAAAGATTTAAGTCCTGCAATAGTTCTTGTCGGACTTGAAGCAATGGAATCATTATAATATTTTACGCCGTCTAATTCTCTTACAAACTCAATGCGGTGCTCAACACCGTTGAATTCGTGCGCCACTTTTCGAATTTCCTCAGCTCCTACATATCCCCATACAGCTGAAATTGCGGCAAGATAATTGGCAACATTATGCTCACCCATAATAGCAATTTCTGATTTGTTCATTATAGGGGCGTTTATTCCGCGGTAGCTCATAAATATATTGCCTTCTTCATCAATCCAGGCACCGTTTTTAACCCTGTCTTTCATGCTGAAATATATAAGCTGACCTCTGGCATCCTTTGAAAATCCGTTGGTGATAGGATCGTCAAGATTCAAAACGGTTCTTGAAAACGCATTTTGATGAAGAAGAATATTTTTCTTTGCATTTATATATTCGTCCATGTCCTTATGAACATCAAGATGATTGGGTGCAACATTTGTAACCACCGCCACATCCGGACTTTTTCTCATGGATATAAGCTGGAATGACGAAAGTTCTACAACAACACAGTCATCAGGGTGAATATTATCAATATCAGGCAAAAGAGGCCTGCCTATATTGCCGCCGACATGAACTGTTTTTCCGGCCCTTTGAAGCATTTTGGAAATGAGAGTTGTGGTGGTTGTTTTTCCGTCGGAACCGGTAACCGCAAATATTGTGGCGGGGCACAAATCGAAAAACACTTCCATTTCGGATGTAACGGCAATGCCGTTGTGCCTGGCTTCGGTAAGTTCAGGCAGATTAAAATTCATTCCCGGAGTACGGAAAATTACATCAACCTCAAGATTTTTAAGATAGTCTTCTCCAAGGCGCAGTTCAGCACCGGCCTCTTCCAGGCGATCGGCAAGTTCTCCTATAGTCTCTCTGTCCCTGCGGTCACACGCAAAAACGCGGGCGCCCATTTTTAAAAATTTAAGAATAAGCGGAGTATTGCTTATGCCGATTCCGCACATTGCAATTCTCTTTGATTCTATAGAATTAAAAAACTGTTTGCAGTCCATTAATATTCCTCCCAATGATGCTTAATATAAGGCCGGTCAAGCGAAGCAGCGTGGCGTTGACTCTCATAGTCAGATCAGCGACAGTTAAGCCCAAAAGGCTCTATAAATGCTAAGTTTTCGGTTTTTATTGTTTCAAAACCCTAAATATGGGTTATATACAAACTATATTATACTTATTTACAAACTAAATATCAAGCTTTTATGCCGGGCTATTATACTTAAATACCAATTTTTTATTTGACCATTAAAAACCGGAATGTAGTGTGTATGAAAACGCACAGAACATAACAAAATAAAATAAAAAACAAACGGCACAAAAACAGTAAAATATTTTATATTACTTTGCTATATTCTTTTTATACTGCTTGGGAGAGCAGCCGAATTTTTTAGAAAACATTTTGGAAAAATAATTCTGATCGTAAAATCCACATTCGGCGGCAATTTCCTTAAAAGATTTGTTTGTGTCATTTATAATTATACGCGCGTTTTCCAAACGAATGTTGTTTAGGTGAGATACTATTGTGCAACCGTATTTTTTCTTAAATGCATTCTGCGCGGTGGATTTGCAGCAGCCGAATTTGGCACAAATTATGTCAAGATTGATTTTCGATTGATAGTTTTTGTTAAGATACAGATTTATAAGTTCGGCAAGCCCCAGAGAATAATCCAAAAAGGTGCCGTTTGCGGCAAAATAATCTGCCAGCACATTCATGATGTTTGCGTAGCTTTTAAAAAGATCATCCGGGATTATCTTAATATTTTCGGCACAAAGGCATAATTTATCCGAATCACTTGAAAATTTTTTCGAACGCTGCTTTACAAGGGCTATTCCGTCGGTGTTTGTGCATACCTGACCTATCATTAAATAACCCACAATAATACCGTAATGGTATATCGGAGAGGCTGCTTCATTAAGACCGAAGCGGCAACGGTAAAAGACAGTTTTATTGTCGCTTTTTACAGTTTCAAAGGCTTTCCTGTCGCAATCAAGGCAGGCAGCCCTTCCGATATTGCTCTTTTGTATTTCACAGCAAAAATCGCAAAGCTTTTTGGGATATGCATATATTTCATTATAGTCACTGTCATGTATAGAAATTCTGGCGCCGGATATTTTGTAAAAATCCTTTAGAATTTCGTCAATTCCGGAAACAACGCGCATATAGTACATTCCTTTCATTTGTAAAGCGTGCAGGGCAATAAAGTCGCCGATATAAAATATTAAATACGATATTATACTAATAATTATATTATTTTTTATAGAAACTGTCAATATAAAGGCATAGAATAATATCTATATGTGCGTAATAAAACAATCATATGAAAGGATGGAATTTTACTTTGAAAAGTTGTCAAAATCTTGCTGAAAATGCAGCAAAACAGTTTGCACTGAACGGGGAAATTGAAAGTTGCATACCATATGGAAACGGGCATATAAACGACACATTCAGTGTTGTATGTAAAGATAAAAGCGGAGAAAAAAGCCGTTATATAATTCAGGCAATAAATAAAAATGTTTTTAAAAATTGCAATCAAGTTATAGATAATATAGAAAAGGTAACCGAGTTTTTAAGAAAAAAGGGCCTGGGAAAACGCGATGTAATGACCCTTATCCGCACAAAGGACAATAAATCTTCCTATATTGATGATAAAGGCAACACATGGCGGGTTTACAATTTTATAGAGAACTCTCTTTGTCTTGAACATCCTGAAAATCCGGACGACTTTTATCAGTGCGGATTTGCTTTCGGAAAGTTTCAAAGAGATTTATCGGACTTTCCTGCCGATGTTCTTTATGAGGTTTTGCCGGACTTTCATAATACGGTTAAACGCTATAATACACTGCTTGCAAGCATAGAAAAGGATGAGGCTAAAAGAGCCGCGGGCGTTAGCGAAGAAATTAAATTTATTAAGGACAGAAAAGATTTTTATTCTACCCTTTTAAATTGCCATGATAACGGAAGCCTTATGCTCAGAGTAAGTCATAATGATACAAAGTCAAACAATGTCTTGCTCGACGCAGACACACATAAAGCCCTTTGCGTTATTGATCTGGATACTATCATGCCCGGATTTTCAGTTACGGATTTCGGGGACGCAATTCGCTTTGGCGCCAATACCGCAGCTGAGGACGAGCCGGATGTTTCAAAGGTCAGCCTTGATCTTGGAATGTTTGAAGCTTTTGCAAGCGGAT
>CAKSDA010000029.1 GCA_934444895.1 uncultured Eubacteriales bacterium
TTTAGGGCGCCCGATTATAATACCAAATTTTTACCCCCTTGTCAACACCTTTTTCCTATCTTTTTTCGTTTTTTTACCCTTTTAGTGAAAATTATTATAATTTACACCTTAAAATAGTGCAAAAATGATGTTTTGAACAATTTTTAAAGTGCTAAAGATTGGTTTAGAATATATATTTCACTCAAAAGGCATTAAGCGCGTCTTAGCCTTAAAGCGTTCATTACAACAAACAGGGAGCTTAAGCTCATTGCTGCTGCTGCGATCATAGGACTTAATGTAATGCCGGCAAATGAAAATACGCCTGCTGCGATTGGGATTCCTATTGAGTTATACAAAAACGCCCAGAAGAGATTCGTTTTTATATTCCTCATTATTTTGTGGCTTAGCTGCACCGAATCTATTATTGTTTTGGGGCTGCTGTTCATAAGCACAATGTCGGCAGAATCAATTGCTATATCCGTTCCGCTGCCCACGGCTATTCCGACATCCGCACTGCAAAGCGCCGGAGCGTCGTTTATGCCGTCTCCGACCATTGCAACCGGGTTTTTGGCCTTAAGTTTCTGGATTTCTTTTTCCTTTTCTGTTGGCAACACTTCAGATATTACGGAATCAAATCCTATCTTTGCTGCAACATTTTCCGCTACGGCTTTTCTGTCTCCCGTTAACATTACGGTGTTTATTTCGCGGGATTTAAGGAAACTTATAAGTTCATCGACCTTTGGCCTTACTGTATCTGCTGTAAATATTATACCTATCAGCTCTTTGTTTTTACATACATATATTGCGGTTTTTCCCTGACTTTCAAGGTCATTTATATCCGACTCATCAATTGATCCGGTTATTTTTTGCTCTGACATGAACGATTTATTTCCAAGCAGGCAGTCTGTTTTACCAATAGTTCCTATTATTCCTCTGCCTGAAACGACCTTGAAGTTTTCCGGTTCTTCAACACCGACATTTAACTTTGCGGCATAGTCGATTATTGCCGACGAAAGAGGATGCTCTGACATTTTTTCAAGTGATGCTGCAACCTTAAACAGTTCTTTTTCATCTATATCTTTTGAGAGTAAAACATCGGTGACTGTAGGATGGCCTACGGTTACGGTGCCGGTTTTATCAAAAACGAATGTTTTTATATGGGAAAGGTTTTCAACGCTTTCTGCCGATTTAAACAAAATTCCTTTTTCGGCTCCCCTGCCTATTCCAACCATAATTGCGACCGGTGTTGCGAGGCCCAGCGCGCATGGGCAGGATATAACCAAAACGGAAATTGCCATTTGAAATGCAAAAGCAAAATCCTTTCCGAGCAGGAGCCAAACAATTCCGGTTATAAGTGCTATCGAAATTACAACCGGAGTAAAGTATCCGCTTATTGTGTCTGCTATTCTGGCAGATCCGGTTTTTGTTGACGAAGCCTTTTCAACCAGTTCTATAATTTGGTCAAGTAATCTTTCTCCGCGCGTATGAGTAACTTTGAATGTAAATCCGCCGTCGAGGTTTATGGTACCTCCTCTTACGAAATCCCCGGTTTTCACAAACACGGGTTCGCTTTCCCCCGTTAGGGCAGAGCAATCTACTGTTGATGAACCGCTTATAATTTCACCGTCAAGAGCAATGCTTTCTCCGGGTTTTACCTTTACTATATCTCCCTGTGCAACTTCCTGCGGAGGTAAACTGTATTCTTTACCGTCCTTAATCACCGTCACCATCTCAGGAGTAAGTTCCATAAGGCCTTTAACGGCGTCACCTGTGCGGCGTTTAGATAAGAATTCCAAAAATTTGCCGAGTGTTACAAGCGTTAAAATAGTACCGGCAGATTCAAAATACAGCTGCATATGGAAATGTTTTATTATTTCATGATTATTTGTTGCGGTGCCCACTATAAGCATTACAAGTGCATAAATTCCATAGACAATTGCTGATCCGCTTCCTATTGCTATAAGTGAATCCATATTTGGGGCAAGCGCGAATAGTTTTTTAAATCCGTTAACAAAAATTTTGTAATTTACCGCAACTATTGGAATAAGCAACACAAGTTGAATTCCCGCAAACATAACCGCATTTTCATGTCCCAAAAGGAAGGACGGCAACGGAAGGCCTATCATTTCTCCCATTGAAATGTACATAAGAATTGCCAAAAAGCTAACCGACCACGCAAGGCGTACCTTAAATTGTTTTAACTCTTTTGATCCCTCGTCGTCTTCTTTTCCATCATACACAGCCGCTGTATATCCGCCGTTTTCCACAGCTTTAATAATGTCGTTTTGAGAAATTATTTCAGGATTATATTCAACCTCCATTTTTTCTGTTAGAAGGTTTACCTGACATTTAAGTACTCCGCTAAGCCCGCTCACCGTTTTTTCAACAAATGCACTGCAAGCCGCGCAACTCATTTTACCGACTCTAAAAGTTTGTTTCATTTAATTCACCGCCAGACTAAAAAATGCCTTTAAATAAAGATTTTACATTAGTATTATACCACTGTTTTTAATATTATCAACCGGTTTTATATATTGTTTATTACTTTTAAAGCGAAAATTTGCACATTATTAAATCAAAAAATCCACGCAGCATTAAAGTAATTATTAAATAAAAAAATACTTTAATTATTCAGAGTGAAAAATCAGGGTAAAAAATATGCACATTAAAAGCCTTTTGCTTTTAATGTGCATATTTTTTACATATTTTTTATTCCGTAAGACAGCTTAATAAGACTGTCTCCCAGATGAACATTTTCCACCGTTACATCCTTGTGATTTACGGACAAGTCACAATGCGTAAAGTTCCAGAATCCCTTAATTCCAAAAGATATAAGCAAATTGCAAACACTCTCAGCCTCGTTTTTAGGTATACATAAAATTGCACATACGGGAGAATTTTCTCTGCAAAAATCATCCAAATCGTCTATGTTTCGCACCGGAAGTCCTTTTATTATCTGGCCTTTAAGGGCTTCTTTTTTATCGAAAATACCTATAAGTTTAAATCCCCTGGTTTCAAATGACATATGCGTAGCAATGGCTCTGCCTAGATTTCCCGCACCGATAAGTATTGCTCTTTTAGGCTTGTCCAGACCCAAAATTTTTTCTATTTCTCTATGCAATTGATTTATTTGGTAGCCATAGCCCTGTTGGCCAAATCCGCCGAAACAATTAAGGTCTTGCCTTATTTGGCTCGCGGTAAGCCCCATTTTTTCAGAAAGCTCTCTGGAAGAAATACGCGATACCCCGTTATCCATAAGCTCCCCTAAAAACCTGTAATATCTGGGAAGTCGGGAAATTACCGAATTCGAGATTCCCTGTGCGTTATTCATGATACACCTCCGGAATCACATTATATGTTAGTCGAACCCATCAGTCTATATACTCGTTACGATTATATAAGGTAACTTTCTGCTTATTGTATGAAATTATATAAGCTCAACCAACCTTTTGTTTATTTCTTTTAAGAATGTTTCGGTATCAACCACTCTCTTGTTTTCAAGTGTTGATACATTTGCCAAATCCCCTGTCATGACGCCGTCTTCAATGGTATCCAAAGTTGCTTTTTCAAGCATATCGGCAAAGTGGCAAAGATCGTCAGTACCGTCGAGTTCTCCCCTCTTGCGAAGCGCTCCCGTCCAAGCAAACAAGGTGGCAACACTGTTGGTTGAGGTTGATTCGCCCTTAAGATATTTGTAATAATGCCTTTGCACCGTTCCGTGCGCAGCTTCATATTCGTAAACTCCCTTAGGAGAAACAAGTACCGAGGTCATCATAGCGAGACTTCCATATGCAGTTGCAATCATATCGGACATAACATCACCGTCGTAATTTTTGCAAGCCCAAATATATCCGCCTTCCGACCTTATAACACGGGCAACAGCGTCATCAATGAGAGTATAAAAATACTCAATGCCGGCTTTTTCGAATTTTTCTTTATATTCACTGTCAAAAACTTCTCTGAAAATATCTTTAAAACGATGATCGTACTGTTTTGATATTGTATCCTTGGACGCAAACCAAATATCTTTTTTAACATCAAGCGCGAAATTAAAGCAGCATCTTGCAAAGCTTCTTATGGAATCATCAATATTGTGAATTCCCTGAATAATTCCGGCTGAATCCTTAAATGTATGAATAAGTTTTCTTTCTTCGTGACCGTTAGCGTCTGTGCATACCAGTTCGCATTTTGAACCTGCCGGAACCCGCATCTCGGTATTTTTATATATATCGCCGTAGGCATGACGAGCAATTGTTATCGGCTTGGTCCATGTAGGAATGTAGGGGGTAATACCCTTTACTAAAATAGGAGTCCTGAAAACGGTTCCGTCAAGAATTGCTCTTATGGTTCCGTTCGGAGATTTCCACATTTCCTTTAAATTGTATTCCTTTACGCGGTCGGCATTAGGGGTTATGGTTGCACATTTTACCGCAACACCGTATTTTTTTGTTGCCATTGCGGAATCGATTGTGACCTGATCGTCGGTTTCATTTCTGTGTTCAAGTCCTAAATCATAGTACTCCGTATTAAGCTCAATGTATGGCTCTAAAAGAATATCCTTAATCATTTTCCAGATAACTCTGGTCATTTCATCTCCGTCCATCTCAACGAGCGGCGTTTTCATTTTTATTTTTTCAGACATGTTTTTCACTCCAGTTTATATGAATTACTACTTAAACTTAATTGGCTTTATTTAAATTTTTAACTTTATTCAAATTGTAATATTAAATTACCAATTTATTTAAATTTCTGCTATATTCAGCCCTATTCTTAATTTATACCTATTCAAATTTATGATTTATTTTTATTTGAATTTCTGCGCCGTATAGCGAAGCAACCCGCCGTCGAGTAAGATTTCTGCGGAGCGCTCGGACAAGGCGGCTTTTAATGTATACTTCTCGCCCTTTGTTTTGTTAACTAAAGTAATATCTTTTGAATTTTCAATTTCTTCCTTAATACAGGGAAGTTCCAGTTCATCAAACTGGTCTATCCTATCATAATCCGAACTGTTATAGAATGTAAGCGGAACAATTCCGGCATTTACAAGGTTTGCAACATGTATTCTTGCGAAGCTTTTGGCTATTACTGCCTTTATTCCGAGATAAAGCGGTACAAGAGCTGCATGTTCTCTTGAAGAACCCTGTCCGTAATTTTCTCCGCCGATTATTATTCCTTTACCTTCTTTTTTGCAATTTTCAGGGAACTTTTCGTCACATCTTACAAAGCAAAAATTTGAAAGATATGGAATATTTGAACGATACGGGAGAATTTTTGCCCCTGCCGGCATAATATGATCGGTTGTAATATTGTCACCAACCTTTAAAATTGCCTTGGCGCAAATGCTGCCGTTCAAGGGTTCGGTCTTGGGGAAAGGCTTGATGTTAGGTCCTCTCAGTATTTCAACCTTGTCTGCCTCATCAACCGGTGCCGGAGGATCAATTGAATTATCGTTAACAACAAAAGTTTGAGGCATTTTAATGCCGCTTAGATCGCAATTCAAGGTGGTAGGGTCCGTAAGAACACCGGTGAGTGCAGAAGCGGCGGCAGTTTCCGGACTTACCAAAAATACGCCTGCGTCTGCGGTGCCTGATCTTCCCTCAAAATTTCTGTTAAATGTGCGAAGTGAAATTCCGGCAGAATTCGGAGATTGTCCCATTCCTATGCACGGTCCGCAGGCACATTCAAGTATTCTGACGCCGGCCGCAATCAACTTAGCAAGCGCTCCGCACTGCGAAAGCATATATAAAACCTGTTTTGAACCCGGGGCTATACCTACGCTTACATTCGGATTTACCGTCTTGCCGTCAAGAATTTCTGCAACCTTAAGCATATCAAAAAGTGAAGAATTTGTGCAGCTTCCGATTAAAACCTGGTCGATTTTCATTTCGCCGATTTCTTTTACTTTTTTTACATTATCAGGTGAATGTGGCATTGCGGCCATGGGTTCCAAAGAAGAAAGGTCAATGGAAATTTCTTTATCGTAAACTGCATCCGGGTCACTCGAAAGGGGTATGTAATCCTCTTCTCTTCCCTGAGCCTTTAAAAATTTTCTTGTAGTTTCATCCGACGGGAATATTGATGTTGATGCCCCGAGTTCGGCGCCCATATTGGTAATGGTTGCCCTTTCAGGGACCGAAAGGGTTTTTACGCCTTCGCCCGCATATTCAACTATATATCCGACTCCACCTTTAACAGAAAGGATTCTTAAAACTTCCAGAATTATGTCTTTCGCGGATACAAACGGTTTTAATTTTCCGGTAAGGTTTACTCTCAACATTTTAGGAGTGGGAATATAGTAGGCTCCACCGCCCATGGCAACGGCGACATCCATACCGCCCGCGCCCATGGCAAGCATTCCGATTCCTCCGCAAGTGGGGGTGTGCGAATCGGACCCTATAAGGGTTTTGCCCGGTTTTGAAAATCTTTCTAAATGTATTTGGTGACAAATACCGTTACCCGGATGAGAATAGTATATTCCATGCTTTTTGCATATTGACTGAATGAATCTGTGGTCATCAGCATTTTCAAATCCGGTCTGTAATGTGTTGTGATCTATATATGCAACAGATTTTTCGGTTTTAACGCGGTCAACACCCATTGCCTCAAATTCCAAATACGCCATTGTGCCGGTAGCATCCTGAGTCAGCGTCTGATCTATTTTAATACCTATATCGCTGCCAACCTGCATTTTACCGTCAACTATGTGCTTAGAAAGTATTTTTTGTGCTATTGTCATTCCCATTGCGTTTCCTCCCAGACTGTCCAAAACTAAAATATGTTATAAATTAAAATATGTTGTAAACTAAAATAAAGTATTACCATACAATATAATACTTTATTATACTATTTTTCTTCGGATGATTTTACTGATATATTAAGCTCTTTAAGCTGTATATCATCAACCTCTGCAGGTGCTCCGCTCATAAGCTCGCTTGCGTTTGCAACCTTAGGAAATGCTATAACATCTCTTACGCTTTCGCTGTTACTCATAAGCATAACAAGCCTGTCAAGTCCGATTCCCATACCTCCGTGCGGAGGAGCGCCGTACCTGAATGCGTTTGTAAGAAATCCGAACTTTTCAGCCGCCTCTTCATCCGAAAGGCCTAGAGCAGAAAACATTTTTTTCTGAAGCGCAGGATCTGTAATTCTTATAGATCCGCTTGAAAGTTCAACACCGTTAAGCACCAAATCATAAGCCTTTGCAAAAACCTTTTGTGGATCGGAATCAAGAAACTTAATACATTCATCCATAGGTGCTGTAAAAGGATGGTGCATTGCAACATAGCATTTTTGATCCTCGTCATATTCAAAAAACGGGAATTCGGTTATCCAAAGGAAATTATATGTATTCGGAATAATATTCATTTTTTCCGCCATTTGAAGCCTTAAAGCGCCGAGTACACTCAGTGCCACGCTTTTTTTATCGGCTACAAAAATTGCAACATCGCCCTTTTCAATCTGCATTTTCTCATATATTTCTTTGAGCTTTTCTTCGCTTAAAAATTTTGCAAACGAGCATGTCGGAGCTTCCGCTTCTTCGGAATATCTTACAAAGGCAAGGCCCTTGGCTCCTATTCCCCTGGCGGCCTCTGTTAACTTATCAATCTCCTTGCGGGTGAATGTTTTAGCTCCGCCCTTTGCGGTGATTCCCCTGACCGTTCCACCGTTTTTTACTGTATCTGAAAATACGGAAAATCCGCAATCTGTTACAATCTCGGTAAGATCCTTTATTTTCATTTCGAAACGGGTATCCGGTTTATCCGAACCGTAATTTTCCATTGCATATGTATATGTCATTCTTGTAATAGGTGTGGAAATATCAACATTAAGCACATTTTTAAAAAGATATTTAATATACTTTTCCCCTGTTGAAAGCACATCTTCCATATCAACAAAAGACATTTCAAGGTCAATCTGAGTAAATTCAGGCTGACGGTCTGCTCTTAAATCTTCATCGCGATAGCACCTTGCAATCTGCATGTATCTGTCAAACCCGGAAAGCATTAAAAGCTGCTTATACATTTGCGGGGACTGCGGAAGTGCATAAAAGCTTCCCTTGTGTATTCTTGAAGGCACAAGATAGTCTCTTGCTCCTTCCGGTGTTGATTTTATAAGGGTAGGGGTTTCTATTTCAATAAAGCCCTCACCGTCAAAAAAGTCCCTTGTGGCCTTTGTAACCTTGTGACGCAGCATAATATTTTTTTGAAGAGCGGGGCGCCTTAAATCCATATATCTGTATTTAAGCCTTAAATCTTCCTTTACCGAAATATCGTCCAGAATTTCAAACGGAGGAGTTTCTGCCTTGCCCAATATTCTGAGATCCGACACCAGAATTTCCACTTCACCGGTAGGAATATCTGTGTTGACCGAAGCTCTTTCGCGGACTATGCCCTTTGCCATTAAAACAAACTCGCTTCTTACAGAAAAAGCTTTATTAAAAACCTCACGGTTAGTTGTGTCATCAAAGGTAAGCTGCACAACTCCGCTCCGATCGCGTAAATCAATAAAAATAAGCTGGCCCAAATCTCTTTGACGGGCAGCCCAACCGGCAACAACAACCTCTCTTGAAATATCACTCTTTTTAAATGTTCCGCAGTAATCGGTTCTGGAAAGTCCAACCATTGTATCAAGTTCCATAAATTTCATCTTCCTATACTAATTGATTAACGCTTTGCCTCTTTGTTTTTCAAATTGATTTTTAGATTGATTTGAAAATTTTCTAATTAACTTTTAAATTACTGAATTACTTATGAATTTTTTAAAAGTTAATTTTTTAAAAAGTATTTTGATTTCAAAAATTTTATAATCTTAAAATTTTTTATTTGTATTTTAAAATTTATTCAGGCATTATTTAGATCTTACAATATCGCGCCAGTCTAAATCTCCGCGTTCAAGACCGTGAATAAGCACTTCTGCAGTAGCAATATTGGTTGCTACCGGTATATTATGTACATCGCATATGTTCAAAAGCACTTTTTCGTCCGGCTCGCTGGGTTTTGGACTGAGCGGATCCCTAAAAAGAAGCACCAAATCTATTTCACCGCAGCTGATTCTTGAAGCGATCTGTTGAGATCCGCCCTGTCCGCCGCTCAAAAAACGCACAATTTTAAGACCTGTTGCCTCAGCCACAAGTTTGCCTGTTGTGCCGGTAGCAAAAAGATTGTGCCTGCTCAGCACGCCGCAATATGCAATACAAAACTGAACCATCAACTCTTTTTTGGCGTCGTGTGCGATAATTGCTATATTCATAATTTGGTTTTCTCCTTTTTAAAAATATGCTTTTGGATTATTAAATCCCTATATGTAAATCTTTCTGAACTTCTAAATCTTTCTGAACTTCGGAAGGGGGATGTCATAACCCAGCAACCTTGAAGTTATACGGTCAAAGGCCTTTTGCGCCCTGCACCCGCGTTTGATAGCTACCCCTTTGCAGTTTGAATAATACAGTTCCAAACTTTGCGGTACAATTCCTATAAGTCTTATTCCGCTGCCGTCGATAACTCCGTCAATATTTTCGGTTACACCTTTTATCATAAAATCAAAATCAACACGGTTTAAAATAAGCCTTACCGACATCAGCCCAAGTTTCATAAGATCCCTTCCAACCGTAGCAGCATCCCTTATTGATACAGAATCGGCATTGCATACAACTAAGCCTTCGCAGTATTTGGGCAAAGCGTGATACAAAGGGCCAACGCCTCCGGCAGGAAAATCCAAAATGATAAAATCGTATTTGTCATATACTGTCGAAATAAATGACTCAAATAAATCTTTATCTATCGTACCGCTTAAAGGCGCCGGTATAAAATCAACATTCTCCCGGTTTGCAGGATGAAGCAATACTTCATCTAAAGTTTTAGCTCCGTTTAAAATATCGTTAAGATCAAAAACCAATCTGTCCGATACACCGAGCATAACATCTAAACAGCGCATTCCGGAATCAAGATCTATAAGTAAAACTTTATGGTTTCTGTTTCCGAGTTCTGCCGAAATATTAACCGAAACGCTGGACTTACCAACGCCGCCCTTTCCGGAAGCAATTGCAATCAGCCTTCCCATTACACGCTCCTACCGCCTAGAGTGTAGCTTAAAACGCCCACCCGCTTGCAAGTTATATTTTAGATTTTTATATGTTGTGCTGCAATCAATAAAGGTAAATTGGTTTTGTAGGATAAAATTTCCCTGTATCTTTATTGCAGCACTTGAGTCAATTAATAAAAAACCGTTCGACCGATAAAGCCGAAACCGATCACTCTTAGGCTGGCACCCTGCAAAGAAGATAAGACTAAAAATGCCGAAAGATCACTGTTTTGGGCAGGTTCAGCTATCAAGAGCCTAAATATTAAATATTTATTATATTTTAGCATAATATACCCTGATTGTAAACACTAAAAGGTGATTTTTTTATTTTTCTATTGACAAAAACTTTTTAAATAATTACAATAAAATCTGGCTGAAACAGGGGCGTTTTAAAGCTTTGACCGGACCGGTAATGATAAATCCGAATCTGTTTTTTATGCTTTTAATATCGAACACCGTGACTGTTCGCTTACCTGCTTTTTAAGCTCTTGATCGTCGAAGCCGCATAGGATTTATTGTAAACCGTTTTGTTTTAATCATTTAATGGCTTTTTTGTGAAAGGACGATGTATATTATGAAAAAAGAAACCATCAGGGCTCTTTCGGTAACCGGAATTATGAGCGCATGCGGGTTTATCCTTATGACGCTGGAGTTTCCTTTACCGTTTATTATTCCGTCATTCATAAAATTGGATTTTTCGGAATTGCCGGCTCTGATAACTTCTTTTGCCTTCGGCCCCTTGTATGGAGTTCTTGTATGCTTTGTTAAAAATCTGCTTCATGCGTTTATCGGCTCCTCCATGGGAGTCGGCGAACTGTCGAATTTTCTGCTCGGAGCCGTTTTTGTAGGTGTCAGCGGCGCAATTTACAAAAGGAACCGTACCAGAAAAGGTGCTCTTATAGGTTCTGTTTCAGGAGCTGTGCTTATGGCAGTTATAAGCGTTTTTACTAACGCATTTATTGTATACCCTGCCTACACCGTGATTTACGGCATGCCTATGAAGGCCATAATCGGAATGTATAAAACAATACTTCCCTCTGCGGACACTCTAATTAAAGCGCTTTTAATATTTAATCTTCCGTTTACATTTTTTAAAGGTATTCTGGACTCGGCAATTTGCTTTATAATTTATAAAAAACTCTCCCCAATTTTAAAGCATAAAAGGGGAAAATAACTGTTGACAAATTCCATATATATGGTAAAATAATTTGTAAATCAAATAATTATCCTTATCAAGAGTGGCGGAGGGTACAGGCCCTGTGATGCCCGGCAACCTGTTATTCAAGGTGCCAATTCCTGCGGCTATGCCGAAAGATGAGGTCTTTAAGTAACCGTCTCATCTAAGGTCAGGCGGTTATTTTTTATTATCGGAGGTTATATAATGTCAAAACATTTATTTACATCGGAATCTGTTACAGAAGGACATCCGGACAAGTTGTGCGATAATATTTCTGATGCAGTTTTGGATGAAATTCTTTCAAAAGACCCGGAGGCAAGGGTTGCCTGCGAAACATTCTGCACCACCGGAATGATTACTGTTATGGGCGAAATATCAACAAAATGTTATGTTGATATAGCCGGAATCGCAAGGAAAGTAATTTGTGAAACCGGTTATAATTCTCCTAATGTGGGATTTGACGGAAACACCTGCGGCGTTTCGGTTGCGCTTGATGAACAGTCGCCGGATATCGCTTTAGGGGTAGATAATTCGCTTGAAACTAAAGAAGGCGAAGATGATGAGCTTAACAAAACCGGCGCCGGAGATCAGGGAATGATGTTTGGCTTTGCATGCGATGAAACAAAAGAACTTATGCCGCTTCCTATTTCGCTCGCCCACAGGCTTGCAAAAAGATTAACCAGTGTCAGAAAAAGCGGCCTTCTTGATTATTTAAGACCTGACGGTAAAACCCAGGTCACGGTAGAATATGAGAATGATAAACCCGTTCATATTGATACGGTTGTTGTGTCGGCCCAGCATATGCCATCGGTTGATATTGACACGCTTAGAAGAGATATTAAAAAACATGTTATCGACGCCGAGCTTGCATCAGAACCGTATGACGCCGATACAAAGATATATATAAATCCAACCGGAAGATTTGTTATAGGAGGTCCGCAAGGCGATACCGGGCTTACCGGCCGTAAAATAATAGTTGACACCTACGGAGGCTATGCCAAACATGGCGGCGGTGCATTTTCAGGGAAAGATCCAACAAAGGTTGATCGTTCGGCTGCCTACGCCGCGAGATATGTTGCAAAAAATATTGTTGCTGCCGGTCTTGCAAAAAAGGCAGAGGTTCAGCTTGCCTATGCAATAGGGGTTGCTCACCCGGTTTCGGTAATGGTTGACACCTTTAATACTGGTGTTGCAGACGATGAAAAAATAGCCAACGCAGTAAAAAAAGTATTTGATCTGCGTCCCCTTGCAATTATTAAAACATTTGATTTAAAACGGCCTATATACAGAAACCTTGCCGCATATGGCCATTTCGGAAGAAATGATCTTGATCTTCCCTGGGAGAAAACAGACAAAACCGATGAGCTAAAAATCGCTGTAAATAAGCTGTAAATAAATAATTTTTCGGAGGCCTTAATATGCGTAAAAAGTATCTTATGTCACAAAATTCCGATCTTTTTGCAAAGCTTGAACTGAAGTGTAATGAGGTAACGGCGCTTAATCTTCGCATTGAGGAGCTAAATGAAAAAATAGCAGCCTTAAAAGAGGAAAATGATATTTTAAAGTCAGAAGTTAATAAAAGATCCGAAATGCAATGCAAAACCGCCGGCGAAGCTGAAGATAAAACCGAAAACAGCTTAAATGAAGAGCAAAACAGTGAAGATAATTGCGAAGCAAAGGTTGCTCTAAACAAATCAAACAAAATTAATACAGAGGAATTCGAACCTGAGAATTCCGCAAATTCCGCATTGGATGGAAATATTTTAGCAGAAAATAGGTTGCAAAACGACGAATTTTCCGCTGATAATACGGTTTTAAACAATGCCGATATTGACAGCATTAATATAAACATTATTGAACCTGCCGATTGCGTACAACTCCCCGTTATTGAAATGGTTGACCCTTTTGAAAACGGAATCGTCCCTGAAGGCGATGACGATAAAGATAGTGATAGAGGCAATATCAAACACGGAGCAGATGAAAATCATGATTCAAAAATAGGCAATAGGGACTATGAAGGCGACGAAAATGTCTTAGACAATTTTGAATTGTCCGATTCTGCAGAGAAAGATTCTTCGGTAAACGACTCTTTTTCTACTGATGACTCTTCTTTTGCAAAAAACAATTCTTCTGCAAATGATGATACCGGTTGCCACTCAGTAACCGAAAAAATGTTTGACGAAGCGGGCAATATCGGCGAAAAACTTATTAAAAAATGTGAACCGCTTCCCAAGTATGCTGCTTTAAAAATCGGCAAAATAACAAAGGAAGTAGCCGGAATTTTAATGTACACGGCCGACAAGGGCAAAGATGCCGAAGAGATCGTATCCGAAGCCTTAAAAGAAAATGACTCATTTAAAAGCAAAATTTTAACTATTATCCAAAGCCCGAAGCCTGAGCAGGAAATACTGTCTGACATTGACAAACTGACCGAAAAAACTCTTGAAAAGTTAAATAGACTTTCTAATAAAAACCATGTCTAGTGTTTGACAGGCAGGAAGACCGAACCTGCCCGGAACAATAAAATAATAAATCCAAATAAGCAAAAAACAACCGAAGGACGATTATCATCCTTCGGTTGTTTTTAATCTTTATAGCTATATTATGCGTTCAAGATTAAATTAACTCGATAATAGCCATTTCTGCTGCGTCACCACGACGGGGTCCTGTCTTAGTAATGCGACAGTAGCCACCGTTTTTGTCACTGTACTTAGGAGCAATTTCGTCATAAAGTTTCTTTACAACATTGCTGTCAGTAATAAATGACAAAGCCTGGCGTCTGCTATGAAGTGAGCTATCTTTTGCGAGTGTAATATATTTTTCGGTCATTGAACGAACTTCTTTAGCGCGAGTGACTGTTGTCTCAATTTTACCGTTTTTAAGTAAAAATGTTACCATAGCTCTGAGCATTGCTGTTCTGTGGTCACTCGTTCTACCGAGTTTTCTGGTACCGGCCATTTAATATTCACTCCTTACTGGTGATTAAAAATTATTAATCGTCATAATTATTAAGCGTAAATCCAAGCGAATGAAGCTTAGCAATAACCTCTTCTAACGACTTACGACCAAGGTTACGAACCTTCATCATTTCTTCCTCTGATTTGCTGATTAAATCTTCAACCGTGTTAATTCCGGCGCGCTTTAAGCAGTTAAAGCTGCGAACCGACAGGTCAAGTTCCTCAATGGTCATCTCAAGAACTTTTTCTTTAGCGTTGTCTCCCTTTTCAACCATTATTTCAACATCATTGGTCTCTTCGGCAAGATCAACAAACAGTTTAAGGTGATCAATAAGGATTTTTGCAGACAACGACACTGCTTCCTCAGCAGTAATTGTGCCGTTAGTCCAAACCTCAAGAGTTAAGCAATTATAATCTGTTACCTGTTCCTTACGGGTATTTTCAACGCCGAACTTAACCTTGGTAACAGGAGTATATATACTGTCAACTGGAATAAGACCGGTAATAGCCTGAGCCGGTTTATTTTCCTCCGACGGAACATATCCGCGACCTTTGTCGAGGACAATTTCCATAAACAGCTTTCCACCCTCGCATATTGTTGCTATATACAAATCCGGATTCAGAATTTCAACTTCCGAGTCGGCCTTAATGGAAGCAGCCGTTACAACACAGGGACCTTCTGCTTCAATGTAAACAGTTTTAGGACCGTTACTGTGAAGTTTTGCGGTTAAACCCTTAATATTGAGAATAATTTCCGTTACATCTTCCTTAACGCCGTCGATAGTTGAAAATTCGTGGAGAACACCGTCAATTTTAACTGAGGTTACAGCAACACCCGGAAGAGAGGACAAGAGTACTCTGCGAAGGCTGTTACCAAGTGTTGTACCATAACCGCTTTCAAGCGGCTTTAAGGTAAACTTACCGTAACGACCGTCGCTGGAAACATCAAGAGCCTCAAGTGTGGGCTTTTCAATCTCTATCATTAAAAGCTCCGTTTCTCCGCACATGTTATATTTCTATCGTTCTTCTGTTAAGTGCGGTATACAGAAGAAGAATAAAAACAGTTTTTGCTTATTTAGAATAGAACTCAACAATAAGCTGCTCTTCAATAGGAGCATCAATTTGGTCACGAGTCGGAAGTTCAATAACCTTTGCCTCGAAAGCATCACGGTTAACATCAATCCACTGTGGAACCGGATGTGCTGAATTTGCTTCAATAACAGCCTTGATTTTTTCATTGCCTCTGCTCTTTTCGCAAACGGTAACTACATCGCCTGCACGGAGAAGATATGATGCAATATCAACTCTGTGGCCGTTAACTTCAAAATGGCCATGACCAACTAACTGTCTGGCTTCTGCTCTTGAAGATGCAAAACCAACTCTGTAAACTACATTATCCAAACGGCTTTCAAGAATTCTTAAAAGGTTTTCACCTGTAACGCCGGTTTTACGCTCGGCAATTTCAAAATAGTGATGGAATTGACCTTCCTGAACTCCGTAAAAACGCCTGGCTTTCTGCTTTGCACGAAGCTGTAAGCCATATTCGGATGTTTTCTTTCTTCCCTGGCCATGCTGACCCGGGGCATATGCTCTTATACCGATAGAACATTTTTCAGAATAGCAGCGCTCGCCCTTTAAAAACAATTTTTGTCCTTCACGGCGGCACAATCTACATACCGCACCGGTATATCTTGCCATCTAATACACCTCCAATTATTATACTCTTCTTCTCTTGGGTGGACGGCAGCCATTATGCGGAATAGGAGTAACATCTTTAATCATGCTTACTTCAAGTCCTGCTGACTGCAGTGCACGAATAGCAGCCTCTCTGCCGGCTCCCGGACCTTTTACAAATACTTCAACAGACTTAAGACCATGTTCCATTG
>CAKSDA010000030.1 GCA_934444895.1 uncultured Eubacteriales bacterium
ATATATGGGCGATGTTATCGGTGATCTTAACTCAAGACGCGGAGAAATCCAGGGCTTTGAGGATAGGACAGGCGCTAAGCAGATTAATGCTCGCGTACCGCTTGGTGACATGTTCGGATATGCGACCGATCTTCGTTCCAAAACACAGGGACGCGGTCAGTATGTAATGGAACCGGACGGATATAAGGAAGTGCCCAAGAGCATTTCGGAAAAAATCATTTCCGCCCGCACAAAGAAAGACTAATTTTTTTAAAAAAGTCTTGAAATGTGCATTGTTATTTGATAGAATTAATATAGTATGATTACTGTGATTAATAATATCATACATGTTTGTTTAAAATACATTTAGTATATAGGCCGATAAACAAAACCAAAATGGTTTTTGCAGCCTAAATCCTAAAACGGATTTAAGTTGTAAGCAAACTTTTCGGCAGACAAACAAAACCAAAGATTTTAATTAAAATTGTTTATAATTAAGGAGGAAATACCAATGGCAAAAGAAAAATTTGAACGCAATAAACCGCACGTTAACATTGGCACCATCGGTCACGTTGACCACGGTAAGACTACTCTTACAGCAGCTATCACAAAGGTTCTTAACCTTAAAGGTGAAGCAGATTTCGTTGATTATGCTAATATCGATAAGGCTCCTGAAGAGAGAGAGCGTGGTATTACAATTAACACTGCTCACGTTGAATATGAAACAGAAGCTCGTCACTATGCACACGTTGACTGCCCCGGCCATGCCGACTATGTTAAGAACATGATTACAGGTGCAGCACAGATGGACGGTGCTATCCTTGTTATTGCAGCAACAGACGGACCTATGGCTCAGACAAAAGAGCATTTGCTTCTTGCCCGTCAGGTTGGCGTTCCTTACATTGTTGTTTTCATGAACAAATGTGATCAGGTTGACGACGAGGAACTCCTTGAACTCGTAGAAATGGAAATCCGTGAAACACTCGACAAGTATGACTTCCCGGGTGACGATACACCTATCATCAAGGGTTCTGCTCTTAAGGCTCTTGAGTGCGATTCAAAGGATCCTAATGCTCCTGAATATGCTCCTATCATTGAGCTTATGAAGGCTGTTGACGAATATATTCCTACTCCTGACCGTAAGGCAGACCAGCCGTTCCTTATGCCTGTTGAAGATGTATTCACAATTACAGGCCGTGGAACAGTTGCAACCGGTAGAGTTGAGCGTGGTCAGTTAAGAGTTTCTGAAGAAGTTGAAATTATCGGTCTTACAGAAGAGCGTGCAAAAACTGTTGTTACAGGTATTGAAATGTTCCGTAAGATTCTTGATTACGCTGAGGCCGGTGATAACATCGGTGCACTTCTCCGTGGTGTTCAGCGTGAAGATATTGAACGCGGTCAGGTTCTTTGCAAACCCGGCTCAATCAATCCTCACACAAAATTCCATGGTCAGGTTTATGTATTGAACAAAGAAGAAGGCGGCCGTCATACACCGTTCTTCAACAACTATCGTCCTCAGTTCTATTTCAGAACTACAGACGTTACAGGCGTTATTTCTCTTCCCGAAGGCGTAGAAATGTGCATGCCTGGCGATAATGTTGAAATGGATGTTGAACTTATCACTCCTATCGCTATTGAAGAGGGTCTTCGTTTCGCTATTCGTGAAGGCGGACGCACTGTTGGTTCAGGCGTTGTTACAAAGATCAACGGCTAATAACAACAAACTTTTTGCTTAAATATTAGCAATTTAAAAAGCACGGCAGTTTATGCTGCTGTGCTTTTTTTATTTATGCTTTTATTAGTTTTGTGCTTTAAAATTCAAGGTTGTATTTTAAAATTTTTCTGTTTCAAAGTTTATATATTTCCAATTTTTATGAACTTATATTATCCGGACAGATCTATATAATAAATTTGTTAAAACCGGTTTTTAGTTTGTCGCACCAGGTTTTTGATTGTCGAACACCTTACGGCTTTGCTTGAATCCGCTTTAAAAAGCTCTGAATATCAAAAATGAAGCTATTCCAGAATAATTTTAAGCAAATCATCGGTGCTTGATACTATATTTTTTGCGTTGTTATCCAAAAGCTCTTCGCGACTTCTGAAACCCCAGTCAACCGAAATACAGTCTATCTTTGCATTTTCGGCGGTGGCAATATCAACCTCGCTGTCGCCTATATATACAGCCCTTTCTTTTTCGGTATTTAATTGTTTTAAAACAAGGTTTACCGAATCAGGACAGGGCTTTTTATTTATCCCATCTTTAACCCCTATTTTGCAGTCAAAGAGTCCGCTGAAAAATTGCTCGCAAAGCGACTGAACAGCATAGTCCGACTTGTTTGAAACGACCGCTGTTTTTATTCCTTTTTCTTTCAGTTTAGCCAAAACATCAATAATTCCGTCATAGGGTTTTGTTGTGTCGGTGCAGTGAACCGCATAGTGTTTATTAAAAATTTCAAATACTTTAGAAATGTTATAAGAATCGGTATTTTTAGGCACTCCCCGCTCAACCAATTTTCGAATACCGTTTCCTACAAAACGGCGAACTTCCGAAAGACTGCGGGTATTATAGCCGCAGTCCGAAAGAGAATAATTAAGACTGTTTTTCAGGTCCACCAATGTATTTAGAATAGTACCGTCCATATCAAAAATTGCTAAATCGTATTTCATATTATCCCCCAAAATTTGAATTAAATAAATATTTTTAGGCTGATGAAAACCTGGTAAAATACTGTTTAAAGGTTGTTTAATCACTGCAAAATACAACACAATAAAGATAACACAAAAAGCATTTGCAGGCAATATTAATTTGCAAATTAATGTTTTTAGTATAAAGACAAGCTATGAGGAAATACTTAAAACAACTAGATGTATTGGCGGGAAAAGGCAGCAAGCGAAACCGTAACGGGTTCGACTATCAAGAGCCTCATTTCCAATATATAATAACAAATTTGAAACGAGTGAAAATATGCAAAAAAGATTTAAACTAACCACGGCAATTCTGTCGGTTATATGCGTCGTTTTTGTTGCCGAAGCCGCGGCTCCGGTAGCTTCAATAGGCAACAGTCAATTCTTTTGGTGGATATTCATGATTGTTGCTTTCCTTTTGCCATACGGATTAATCGCTTCGGAACTAGGCACAACCTATCAGGGCGACGGGGGACTTTATGACTGGATAAATAAAGCGTATCCGAATAAAAAATGGGGAGCCCGCACCGCATGGTGGTACTGGATAAATTTTCCGCTTTGGATGGCATCTCTTGCTGTTATGTGCCCCGGACTTATAACTACAATAACAGGAATGAAAACAGGGAGCTTTGGTTCGCTTATTATACAGCTTTTGTTTATATGGATAGTAACCTATATTGCATTCTTCCCGGTAAGCGACAATGTAATAATATTAAATGTCACCGCAGCCATTAAAGTTATACTGGCACTTGCAGTAGGCGTTTTAGGAATATGGTATGTAATAAATAACGGATTTGTAAATGATATGTCGGCAACAACATTTTTGCCTTCGGCAGATATGAAAAGCCTTTCGTATATATCGGTAATAATATTTAATTGCTTGGGATTTGAAGTTGTCTGCACATTTTCAGACGATATGCAAAATCCTAAAAAGCAGATACCGCAGGCAATTATCATAGGCGGAATTGTTATTGCGGCGATTTATCTGTTCAGCGGATTCGGAATAGGAGCAGCTATTCCCACCAATGAAATAAATACAGATTCAGGCCTTTTGGATGCCTTCAGTCTGCTTATCGGAAAAAGCGGTGGATGGTTCATCTCACTTGCTGCGGCACTGTTTTTAATAACCCTTTTCGGAAACATGGTCTCATGGTCTATGGGGGTTAATTCAACTGCATGCTATGCCGCTCAAAAAGGAGATATGCCCAAATTCTTTCAAAAACGCTCAAAAAAGAATAATATGCCATCAGGCGTTGCGCTTATGAACGGAATAGTAGCCTCCGTTATATGTATTTTAGGATTTTTTATGGAGGTGTTTTTTCCGGATTCCTCGCTGTTTTGGACCTTCTTTGCTCTTAATCTTGTGATGTTCCTGTTAAGTTATGTTATGGTTTTCCCGGCATTTTTAAAACTTAGAAAGAATGATCCGGACACAAACCGCCCTTTCAAGGTTCCCGGCAAAGGCCTTATGCTTAAACTGATAGCATATGTTCCTATGATTCTTATTATTGTTGCTATAATATTTACAGCATTGCCGCTTAAATTTGATGCGGAAACCCTAAGCTCTACCTTGCCCATTACAATAGGTTCGGTAATATTTATAGCTCTGGGAGAAATATTGATTTGGCTTCGGGCAAAGAACAATTAATAGCCAAAAAGTAAAACCTAAAAAAATTGTATTTTAATAAAAAATTAAGGAGATATAAATATGGCAAAAAGAATAGTAAATTCAACACCTAAAAAAGACGGATATAGAATGCCGGGAGAATTTGAACCGCAAAATCACGTGTTTATTATTTGGCCTGAACGACCGGACAACTGGAGAGACGGAGCCAAGCCGGCACAGGCGGTCTTTACCGAGGTGGCAAAGGCAATTTCAAAATATACTCCGGTTACCGTACTTGTTAATAATTCTCAGTTTAAAAATGCAAGATCGCGTCTTCCGGAGGATATAAGGGTTGTTGAAATGTCCAGCGATGATGCATGGGTTCGCGATTGCGGACCGACATTTGTGATAAATGATAAGGGAGATATGCGCGGAATAGACTGGACATTTAATGCCTGGGGAGGGCTTTACGACGGTTTGTATTTTCCATGGGCAAATGACGATATGATAGCCGAAAAAATATGCGAACTTCAGGGAATTGATTCCTATAGAACCGACGACTTTGTTTTGGAGGGCGGCTCTATTCATGTTGACGGCGAAGGAACCCTTATAACAACCGAAATGTGTCTTTTAAGCAAAGGCAGAAATCCTGATAAAAGCAAAGAAGAAATTGAAGATATGCTAAAGGAATACCTTAATCTTGAAAAAATAATTTGGCTTAAGGACGGTATTGATCCTAATGAAACAAACGGCCATATAGATGATGTTGCCTGCTTTGTCCGCCCGGGAGAAGTAGCCTGCATCTATACCGATGACGAAAGTCATCCCTTTTATAAAGAAGCCAAGGAAGCTTATGAGACATTGTCGTCGGCAACCGACGCCAAGGGAAGAAAACTTAAGGTTCACAAACTTTGCCTTACAAAAAAGCCATGTCTTTTGCACGGCGCCGCTACTATCGATACGGTTGCCGGAACAATTCCGAGAGAGGACGGAGAAGTTTCCATTGCTTCTTATATGAATTTCCTTATTACAAACAAAGCTATTATACTTCCGCAATACGGAGATGAGAACGACGCTCTGGCAGTAAAACAGGTACAGGAAATGTTCCCGGGATACAAAATAGAGCCCATACGCACGGAAGAAGTTGCATTCGGCGGCGGAAATATTCACTGTATTACACAGCAGCAGCCTAAAGCCTAGGCGTTAAGGGAGCAATTATCGCCTGTTTAAACTCAAAATTGACTGATAAATTAAAGGAGAATTTTTATGAACAGTCTACGCCATTTTATTGATACAAACGAATTTACAAAAAACGAACTGATGGATATAATAAATCTTTCTTTGGAACTTAAAAAATGTATTAAAAGCGGATATTATCCGCCGCTTATGAAGCATAAAACACTGGCTATGATATTTCAACAATCATCAACGCGTACCAGAGTTTCATTTGAAACGGCAATGAGCCAGTTGGGCGGCCATGCTCAGTATCTGGGCCCCGGTATGATACAACTGGGCGGACACGAAACAATTGGAGACACCGGAAAAGTGCTTTCAAAATTGGCCGATATAGTTATGGCAAGGGTTATTGAACACAAAACAGTTGTTGATCTTGCAGAGGCTTGCAGCATACCTGTAATCAACGGAATGTCTGACTATAACCATCCAACCCAGGAAATAGGCGATATGTGCACAATAATAGAAAAACTGCCAAAGGGCAAAAGACTTGAGGATTGCAAGGTTGTTTTTGTGGGAGACGGTACTCAGGTTTGCGCCTCATTAGGATTTATTACAACAAAACTCGGTATGCATTTTGTCCACTACGGCCCTGAAAAGCATCAGCTTAACAAAAAACATGCCGAGATAATGGAAAAGAATTGCAAGGAATCCGGCGGAAGCTTTCTTATCACCGATGACAGAGACAGCGTAAAGGGAGCCGATTTTATATATACCGATGTTTGGTACGGACTTTATGAAAACGAAATGCCCAAAGAGGAACGAGTAAGGGTATTTCATGATTATCAGGTTAACAGAGAACTGATGCAGCTTGGAAATATAGGATGCAAGTTTATGCACTGCCTGCCGGCAACAAGAGGAGAGGATGTTACCGACGAGGTTGCCGATTCCGACGCTTCCTTGTGTTGGGAAGAGGCGGGAAATCGCCTTACCGCTATGAGAGGGCTTCTGGTTTATTTCACCCAGTATCAGCGCGAAAACGAAACCGGGGATTTAAGGAAATCCGCCGCAGCAGAAGAACTTGCCGATTTTATGGCAAAGCATGGGATTTGTTAGGCCATGGAAAAACGAATAGTAATAGCACTTGGCGGAAATGCACTTCAAAGCAAGGGACAGGCACCTACCGCAAAGTCTCAGCTTGAGGTTGTTAAAAGAACCTGCGAACACCTTGCCGGCGTGGTAGAAAAGGGATATAATATTTCGGTAGTTCACGGAAACGGACCGCAGGTAGGACAAATACTGCTTTGTTTTGAGTCAGCAGATGATAAAGCGCCGCGCATGCCATTCGATGTATGCGGGGCAATGAGCCAGGGATATATAGGCTATCATATACAGCAAGCCCTTCAATATGCCCTTAAAAAAAGAAATATAAATACTCCGGTTGCCGGTGTTTTAACCCAGATGATTGTGGATCCTTCGGATCCGGCTTTTGAAAATCCAACTAAACCCATAGGTCCGTTTTATTCAAAGGATGAGGCTATGACCGTTGCAAAAGAAAACGGCTATATAGTGGCAGAGGATGCCGGAAGAGGATACAGAAGGGTTGTGCCGTCCCCTCTGCCTAAGAAAATTGCAGAAATTGAAGTTATAAAACACTTAGTAGATGAAAAAAGCATAGTAATTGCATGCGGCGGAGGCGGCATTCCGGTAAGAGAGGAAGCGGACGGATCTTTAACCGGAATTGAAGCGGTAATAGACAAGGACTATGCTGCAGAGCTTTTAGCTGAACAAATTAATGCAGATGAGCTGATTATTTTAACCGAAGTTGAAAAGGCGGCAATTAACTTTAAAAAGCCAAACCAGCGCGACCTTGATACAATAACGGTTGAAGAAGCCGAAAAGTATATAGAAGAGGGACATTTCGCAAAGGGAAGCATGCTGCCGAAGGTTAAAGCATGTGTGCAGTTTGTACGGTCAAATCCGTCAAAAACAGCGATAATAACTTCGCTTGATAAGGTTTTATTAGCCTGTGACGGAAAAACCGGAACAAGAATAATATATAGCTAAGATTCGGATAAAAATATCATATAAAGCGCAACATTTTTGTTTTTAAACAGGCTGTCGCTTAATTGCGGTTTTTAAAATAAATAATATAAATATGTGAAGCATATTGACATAGCAAGCAGAATAATGTATAATTTTGGCAGGCGAGAGAAATTTTGCCTGCCAATAAATATACCTGCCAATAAATATATATGTTAGGAGAGCAAGGGGATGGGTAAAAAGTCTTTCACGGTAAAGCTTTTGTCATGCGTGCTTACAGCGTCAATATTGCTTAGCACAGTGTTCACCGGCAGCGCGTCGGCAGAAGAACCGGAAACCGGCATAAACGAAGCCGGAGCTTCGGAAAACAGTACCGGATCATCGGAATCTGCCGGAACAGGTTCAGACACAGCAGCCGACCAAAGTACCGAACCGCATATAATCGGCGAAGATACTTCAAAGCGTACCGAAAATGAAAAGTACTTTTATTTAAGCGACGGCAGCATGGTTGCCGCGGTATACGATACCACAGTGCACTATAAGGATGAAGACGGTAAATACCATGAAATAGATAACTCTCTTTCAGAAGGACTAACCGAGCTTGAAACAAAGTCAGGCTTGCAAAAGATAAAGCTTGCTAAAAAGGCATCTGCCAAAAAGCTCGTAACCTTGAAATATGAAGATTTTAACCTCTCATGGGGATTTGAAGGGGCAAAGAAGGCCAGAGCAGAGACGGTTGAGAAGGAAACCACAAACGACCCTATCGCCCTTGAAAATATAACAAGCGAAACTGTTTTTAAAGATGCATTTGAAAATGTAGACCTTCAATATATAATAAACCCGGAAGGTGTAAAGGAAAATATAGTTTTAAAGGACAAAACCGCAAATCACAGCTTTGTTCAGAATTATAAAAGTAATAATCTTACCCCCAGACAAACCGACGAAAAAACAGTAACCCTCTATTCAGGAGATAAAGCGGTTTATGAAATTACAGCTCCGGTAATGACCGACTCGGCAGGAGAAGTAAGCGACCTTCTTATGCTGAAACTGGAATCGGTAAAAAACGGCAGCTTTAATTTAAGGCTGCAGGCGGATACAAACTGGCTTAACGATTCCGCAAGACAATATCCCGTAACGGTGGATCCAACCGTTCTTTCAAAACAAAATACCGCAAGTATACAAAATAAATACCTTACCTCGGCGAACTCCAACCTCGACGCCACAGGCTCTATGTATGTAGGGAACCAAAAGGGCGGAATGGGGGATGTCCGCACAGCGGTAAAATTCAGTAATTTGCCGGCAATGGAGCGCGGCGATATGATCTGTAATGCCCGCATGTATCTGGAACAGAGGACATATAGCCATGTAAGCCAGCCCTCCCTTCAGATAAACGCATATGAGATCACCGAGAACTGGACGGGATTCAGCAATTCTTCCCCCGGAATTTATACAACAACAAATCCCAAAAATAACGGAAAGGTTTTGGATTTCACCACCACTACCGAATCTAATAACAACAAACAAATATGCTGGGATGTTACATCAAGCGTAAAGAAATGGTATAACGGCGGCAGCAACTACGGAATCTTTTTAAAGTCGTCGGATTCACGATGGGCATTGGCACAGCTTGCCTCAAGCTTTCATACAGTGGGATATTATCCCGTGCTTGCAATATACTATCGCAATAACCGCGGACTGGAAGACTACTGGAGCTATACCGGGCAGGACTTGGGCTCCGGCAGCGGCTATGTTAACGACTATACCGGGAACCTGGTAGTAAACCTCCCTGTAAGCGGTACCGGCAGCGCGGCGAATTCCGCGGCACTCAGCCTATACTATAACGGATATCAGGCAGGCAGACACTATTCGGTTTGGCGCGGCGGCAGTGCATATGATGCGTCAAAATCAATCTGCGGCGCCGGCCTTAAAACCAATTTTGACGAAACACTTAGCTACCTTACTAAAGATGTGGGCAATAATAACGACCTGCACGCTCAAGGTTTCGACTATGTATATACCGACGCCGACGGCACCATTTTGTATATGAAGAAGAAATCCGGCAGTACCGAGACATATGAGGACGAGCTGGGAAAAGGATATACCCTTACATTAAAAAACAGTATATGGTACCTTACGGATAAAGAGGGAAACGAAAAGGTATTCAGCGCCGGCGGAAAACTCACACAAATAAAAAGCAATCAGTCAACAGATGTAATAAAACTGGCGTACGACGCAAACGGATTTTTGTCAACCGTAACCGACGGATGCTCAAATACCCTCAAGCTTAAAAGGAATAATAATAACGCGCTTATAGGTGTTGAGAACTATCTCGGAACCACAACCCTTTCATACTCCGGCGCAAAGATGGTAACAATAACCTATCCTGATCAAACCAAAACCCAAATATCCTACGATAGCGACAGCAGACTAACATCGGTTACGGATATAACCGGCAGCCGGGTAAATTATGAATATAATACAACAGGGGATATTGCAAACAAAAACCGCGTAAAGAAGGTTACGGAATATTCCGCAGCCGATTCAAGCGGAAATCGCCAAACCGGCAATAGCATAAACTTTGAATACAATGTGGGCAACTATACCGTTGTAACGGATAATAAAGGAAGAAAAGAAGTAAAGAGCTTCGACTCCTTCGGCCATACAAAAAGCACCGTCGGAGAGGACGGAGCCGTAAGCGACAGCTATACCCAAACAAGCGGCACCTCCGCACAGAATAATAAACTTACCGCAACATCTGCAAATACCCTTCCGGTTAATAATCTTCTTAAAAATCATAGCTATGAAGACGGAACCACCAATTGGGGAGTTTTTAATTCGGATAACGCCACACACGCCTTTTCGGATAGCTCCACAGCGTATGTCGGCAGTAAATCAATTCGCTTTACCGGAAACGACACTACCCTTAATTCTACATTTTATCAGTCGGTAAACCTTGTGGGAACCGGAAAGTATACACTGTCGTTTTATTATAAGACAACAGGACTTACCGGCCCCGGCGGCGTCTGCCCCACAATCTCACGCAGGAAAAAGGACGGAACCGCCGACTATATAAACGGAACCTACAGAAGGGAAAGCACAAACGGCGAATGGCAAAGAGTAAGCGTTACCACCGATGTTGACGATACGGTAAGCTATCTCCATGCCACAGTATCATTCCAAAACGCTTCCGGTACAGTGTATGTAGACGGCGTTCAATTGGAAAAGAGCGACGCCGCAAATGAATATAACCTGGCAGAAAATGCCTTCTTCCTAAGAGATGTGCAGGCATGGGAACATAACGGCGTTTCTTACGGCGACGGAACATGGGACGGCGTTATGCCTATTTCAAGTACACAGTTTAATTCCAATAAACCATCAACCCTTACCAACGCATATAGGTTTAAGGGCAATTCAGGAACAAATAAGTATGTAAGGCAAACAATAAAAATAAACCGCCCGGCAAATAAAACCGCCTTCAGACTAAGCGGCTATGCCTGCGGTAACTCGGTGCCTCAGACCGCAGGAACGGGAAGGTACTTCGCTTTGGATATCTGCCTTAATTATAACGACGGAAGCCAGCAATATAAGGTAGTGGATTTCGGCTTCGACAGCACAACCTGGCAGTATGCCTCCGCGCTTATAGTTCCGGCGTCCAATCACCAAAGCAAAACTATAACCTCGGTTGTGGTTTTTTTCCTCTACTATAAAAACGAAAACTGGGCGGCATTTTCCGGCCTTAACCTCGCACTGGATAAAACCGGAACAACATATTCCTATGACTCAAAGGGCAACCTTGTAAGCGCTAAGGATATGGCAGGCAGAGAAGAAGTCCTAAGCATAGACAGCGCAAACCGCCTCACACAGTATAAGGATAAGGAAAATTCCGCATATACCTTTGAATATAATTCGGATAACGCCGCAAACGGTACCACAAAACATCAGATAAAGACCGCAAAATATAAAGCGTATAACCAAAGGTACGACTTTACATACGATAAACACGGCAATATAACAAAAGTAAGGCAAAAAGCTGACGACAGCATGGATACCGCCCGCCAAACCTCCGCTACATACTCCTCAAACGGAGACAGGCAGTTAACCTCAACAAACGATATGCAAAGCACCACCACCTATGGTTACAGCAGCACCAACTCAAAAGACTTAAGGGTGTATAATACCACAACCGGCAATTCAAGGGTTAACTATACCTATCTGCCCGGCAGCAGTACGGTTAGTAAAATCACCACAAACACAACCGGTATAAACGGCAGCACAAAGGAACATTCGGTAAACTATACCTACCAGAATAACCGCCTTACAGGCATAACCCATAACGGATTTATGTATACCCTGGGCTATGACCTCTTCGGAAACCGTACAACCACCAAGGTAGGAAGCAGAATACTTTCAACCAATACATATGGAGCAAATAACGGACTGCTTAAAACCAGTACCTACGGCAACGGAACAACGGTTGAAAATGTATACGACCGCTTAGACCGCATAACATCGGTTAAAATAAACGGAACCGAAAGATACAGATATACATATAATTCAAATAATCAGCTATCGGCACTAACCGACCTGGCACTTAATAAAACCACCCGCTATACCTACGACCTGTTAGGCCGCCTGCTGGTAAGCGAAGGCTCAGACGGCAGTATGCAGCAATATTCATACAGCAATGTTGACAATACTACCGGGAAAAGGTATACTTATAACGGACAAACAAAAAACTTTGGTTATACTTACAAAAACGGCGGAATAGGGGATGTTACAACCTACCCCAACTCTGCAAAACGCACAAAGTCACTCGGCCGCCTGGCACAGGTCAATAAATCTGTGCTCAGCCTGCCCGGCGGAAAAACAAATACCGCAAGGTATGAACTGTTCTTCCCGGCAGAAAGTATAGCAAGCTCCGCAATAGGAAAAATAACCTATGAGGAACTCGGCCGAATATTAAACTACAACTATACAAGTAACGGAAATATATCCACAATAACCGACGGTGAATTAAACAGTAGCTTTGTATATGATGAAGCCGATCAGCTTATAAGGGAAAATAACGGCTATACACAAAAAACCGTAACCTATGAATACGACGCAGGCGGAAACATTCTTTCCAAAACAACCTATCCGTATACAACAGGAAGCTTAGAGGGACAAACCGGCGAAACGGTAAACTACAGCTATACCGACAGCGAATGGAAGGATCTGTTAACCGCTTATAACGGGCAGGCAATAACCTACGATACAATAGGGAATCCGCTGAGCTACAGAAACGGAATGACCTTTACCTGGCAAAACGGAAGGAAGCTTGCAACAGCCGAGGCGAACGGCAAGACGATAGGTTATGAATACGGAGAATCCGGCGTACGCACCAAGAAGACGGTAGACGGAGTAACAACCGAATATTTTCTTGAAGGCAGCAGCATAATAGCGCAAAAGACCGGCAGTAATACCATATGGTATTATTACGATTCGGACGGAACAAGGGAAGCCATGGAATACGGCGGAGAGGTATACTATTACCTGTATAACGCCCAGGGTGATGTACTTGCGCTTTATGATAATAACCTGAATATAGTAACGGAGTATACATACGATAGCTGGGGCAAGGTGATAAATATAACCGGAAGCCTTGCCGGCACAGTGGGAGAAATAAACCCATTCCGTTACCGCGGATATTACTACGATACCGAGACTGAACTTTACTATGTATCCAGCCGTTATTACGATCCTGAAACAGGTAGGTTTATTAATGCGGATGGCGAAATGCCAGGTATAGGCAGCACTTCAATCGGATATAATCTTTTTGCCTATTGCAGAAACAATCCCGTTAATATGAATGACTCTGATGGTAATTGGCCGAAGTGGTTAACTGGTGCATTAAATGTAGTTAGCGGTGTTGCACAAATGGCTGCAGGTGCGGCATTAGGAGCTTTTACAAGTTGGACTGGCGTTGGAGCTGTAGCAGCAGGATTTTTGATTGTTAACGGAGCAGCTACAGCAACACAAGGGATAGGCCAAATAGTTAACCATGTCACTAAAACCAAAGTATTGAGAGAAGATAACATTGCTAGGACAGCCGTTAAAAGCGTAGGACGTGCAATAGGGGGACGTACCGGAGCCAAGATAGCCGGCGGTGCATATGATGTTGCCGCAGTTGCAGCAAACTTATATGCCGGAAAGGTTGGATTGCAACAAATAGGATTGGCACCAATAAAAGTTAATATTAACAAGGTTTTAAATAATCCAATGGATGAATTTGTAACTTGTGGACCCGCACCGGGTGTTATAAGTAATTACTGTCGTTCAATTCCTCTAAATGGTTATGGAAAAATTTATGCAACTCAATTGCCAAATGGTTTTTATCAGTTGGCTAATGGGCATCATCGGGTAGCCGCATTAAGAAGTCTAGGCAAAGAAACAATAAAGATTTTCTTGACAAAATGAAGGAGGAATAACAAAATGAGTAATATTATTTGCTTTGAAATAGTTAATATTAATAGTTCAGGAATAACAGTAAAAAGCGGAAAAACAGATATTAAAATTTGCTTTGATGAATGTGCTAAAAACTACGCTAATGAAAATTCTCTTGAAAACAATAAGTGTGTTGCGACAAGAGATATCACAAAGCTGACTTTTACTTTTTATACCCAGCCAAAGATCAGAGTGATTTTCAAGAAACATTTCTTTAAAGATTTGGTTTCAGGAAAATCTGCAGTCAGTGAGTTTTTGAAATTGCAGAAGGCGATCAATAAGTATGGATACACCAGTTATGATTTATCATAAAGCATATTATATTGTTTTTGCAAACTTTCAATCTACGCTAACTACTTGCTGTTTCTCACCCCCCAACTGTTTCTAAACAATCAATTTCAATTTTGCTTATCAGCTTGTTTAGGATATACGGTGGCAACTCTATAACATTTAAGCACTCTTTAATGGCCTCTCTGAAATGCTCAACGGATATTTATGCTGTGAAATCTGATTTGCAATCACTAACACAAGCCGCTATTTTGTTTGGATATCAATGCTTTAAGTATTCCTTCAATCAGCGTATGCAGGGTCAGCAACCTACGGTAACATTTTTCCCAGATACGCAAATTAAGGCTGCGAGATGAAAAAATGAACGATAAAACTAAAGAAATAATTATAAAAACAATTCTTGTAATAGAATCTATAGCGGCGCTTTTCATATTTCCCGGTTCTTTTATTTACTGTTGGTTTTTAAGCGAAAATGCTGGAACTATACTTTTTATGAGTAGTTTAACAATAGCCGGTGTATTTGGCGTGTTGGTTATGATTCTGCTCCCAATATTTGGATTAAAGCAAAAACCTGTCAAAGCAGAGAAAATACCACTTTCGTTTGATAACTATGACTCATTGGCAAAGTGCATTGCAGATTCAGCAAAAATCAATAATTATGTTCAACAACCCGGTCTTATCCTCTGCGGCTATGGAACGCTTGTGACATATATAAAGCCAAACGGATTATGGAAAGAAAATTGCATTACGCTTGTTCGTGTTGCGGAATTGAAAGATGAAATTTTAGATTTTGCTAATGATGCAATTACTGAATCCCTTAAAGCTTACTATGGAAAAGAACAAATTACCGATACTGTTGATATGGTTATGATAGTTTGTGTTGACCGTATTACACCTACATTTCAGAAATTCGTTAACAACAATATTCAGCAAGGCTTCAAAAACGGAAGGCTCCCTGTTGGAATTTCTTTTGGCGGCAAATCTATCTACATTGCAAAGCAAAAAGATGGGTATGCAATTCTTAAATATAAAAAAATTCGCAGGGAATTTTTGAATATTATGGAGTTGGACTCAAAAGATCAGATTGTTTATAATGGGAAATAGCAATTTGTTTTCCATTAATAAATGAGATTGTTCGTATATTTAATTAAGGTGTTTTTATGAAAAAGAAAATCATAATCTGTATTGCAGGCAGCTTAGCACATATAATTTTAATACTCGGACTCATTGGAATATATTTTAACAGCAATTTGTATTATTCAAAAAAGCTGAATTTGGCAATTGAAAATGAAAATATATCTGATATCGAACAAATTCTCAGGAAAAAGCCGAAATGTATAAATCGAGTACCTGCTTTAATGCCTGAATGGTTTTATATTTTTATCGATGCACCTCGTCCGGTATATTCATTATATGAAGCTTGTGCTTCAGACAATATTGAATTAGTGAAACTTTTAATTGATTCCGGTGCAAAACTTGATGGAGTAGAGATGTCTGTACCTTTGTCATGTGTATATCTTGGAAAGGAAGAAAACTGGTATGCAATTTCCAAACTGCTATTAGAAAGCGGAGCTGATATAAATTATACTACCGAATATTCCGGAAGTAGATCCTCTATATTAGAGGAC
>CAKSDA010000031.1 GCA_934444895.1 uncultured Eubacteriales bacterium
AAAAATTCCCTCCTGATGTATATTTTACATCAAGAGGGCTCTTTTTTCTATTGTCCGTTTTTTACGGACTTGTTCATATTTTACCGTAATTGAGGATTTTTATATTGTCCGATTTTTATTTGCCCAGGCTGTTATAATGTTTTTAATTCACTTTTAAGGTCCGGTCTCCTTTGCGATTATAGAAAAACATTGCCACTCCGGATCCGCATATAAGCACATAGCCTATCATGCTGTAAACATCCGGCAGATCGTTAAACACAACAAGTCCCAGAATTGCCGCAAACAGCACCTGGGTATAATCGTATACCGATATTTCCTTTGCAGGAGCGCACAAATACGCCTTTGTTATTCCAAGCTGGCCTATACATGCAAATACACCGGCCGACAACAAATATATGATCTGTAAAAAGCTCATTGGTTCAAACCTTGCAATTAAAATCGGAAGGCAAAACAGGCACGAAAAAGCCGAAAAACAAAAAACAATTCTTTTACTGTCTTCTTTTTCCCTGCCCAGCTTTCTTACAAATGTATATGCAATACCGGCGCCCATTCCGCCGAGCAGTCCGATTAGAGACGGAACAACTGCGACATTATCAAACACCGGTTTAATTATAAGTAAACTGCCGGTAAAGGCAACCGCTATTCCGCCGAACTGAACAACCGTGGGTTTTTCTTTTAACAGAAAGGCGGAAAATATTATGGAAAAAAACGGAGAGAGTTTATTTAGCATGTTTGCATCCGAAAGATTAAGTCTGCCGAGCGCATAAAAATTGCAAATAAGGCCCAGCGTGCCAAAAAAGCATCTGCCAAAAAGTGCCGGAATATTTTTTCTTTTAGGAATGAAACCGATTTTTTCCTTAAGCATAAGAACGGTAATAAAGATGAGTGCAATAAAGTTGCGAAAAAATGCCTTTTGAATTGTAGGTAAATCGCCTGCGAGTTTAATAAAAAGCGACATGCCTGAAAATCCGAATGCGGCGATAATAATATAAATTATTCCTTTTGTCTTTTGATTTATTTGCAATTTCATCTTTCTTTCCGGGGATTATATGTTTTATCCTTTTTCTTTGTTTTTAAAAATTTTTATCTTTATGAAGTTTATACTTTTCAAGGTTATTTTTTATTGCAGCCTATTTGTTTATTAAGGCTTATAAGCTTTAATAAACAAATAGGCAAAGCAACCGGTATATAGTGATTTTAGAAAACGATATTTTTCTGATATTTCACTTACCAATAAAAATTATATCACAACGGAGTACTATTTTAAAGACGGATTTGCAAACTTTAAATATTTTAGGGTTTTTAAAGTTTTTTTGTATAATCAAGAGATATCCACCCGGCACCTGACTTAAGCTTTCCCCACTTTAAGGCTCCGGGGCCGTTCTTCTCTTCTACTATTGTATAAACTCCCATATCATCAATTCTTCCGACCTTAGCGGTATCAGTTCCGGCGCCTTTGCGTATATTAAGGCCCTTTGATACAATTTTAACGGTGTAAGGAAGATTAGTCTTGGCAGTGTTTTCAACAGGAGCTGTGCCGGGACTGCCGGACTTTACAAGAATTAAATAATCTTTGCTTATGGGGCTCATAATTGAGTTAGTTCCGCTCTCGTTTTTATCTATAACCGCTCTTTTGTCGTTTGAAATTTCTTTTACATACCAGTTTTGCTTTTTAACCCATTCGGGTATTGGCTTATTATTATAATATACAGCGTTTTCGGAAATCCTTACCAGATCTCCTTTTTTTATCTCTGTATTACCGCTTTTAACTTCGTTTTCCAAAGCGGCGTTTTTATTTTTCTTGAGAATATCGGCAACCCTTTTCCGAAAATTGTCCATAGTATCCCCAAAATTTTTCATCCAATGTTCGGGGTCGCTGTGGTTGCTTCCGTACCCTCTTTTATGGGCTTCAAAGTGGCCGACAATATTTTCCGTTTGAATGCCGTATTTTTCGCACAACAATGCGCAGTACTCAGCTGCGGTGTCAAAGGCTTCATTATAGTAATTCTTATTTTTTAAATCATCCTCGCAAATTTCAAACTGAATATACGCAGGATCATAATTATAACTGCCCTTTGCTCCTTTACCCACTCCCCAGCAACAAATATTAAGCGGAAGTATTTCGGCTACCCTTACTTTGCTTTCCTTATCATACCCTATAAAGGCATGCACGCAAACCTTTTGGCCGCCCGGCTTCGGAACATTCCAGTGGTTGTTATACGGATTAGCTCCGACCTCTGCGGGAGAATCCACATATCTTTTTAAATTAGGGTTATTGGCCCCTGTGGAATGAACAACTATGCCCTTTGGGGTCATTTTTTCTCCGGCAATATAGCAAAGATTTTTCACGGCGTAAGCCTTAATAATATCATTCATACTCATTTCTCCTTTTTTGACTGATTATACAGCTGGTGAGCATACACGCTTGCGCCCGCTAACAAAATTCCTTGCGTTACTGCTGTAAACACCGCAGTTAAAACCTCTTTAATTCCCGTTATATCGGTAGTTGAAACTATCCATATTGCGGACAATACTATAGACGCTATTCCCAGTATAAAAGGAATATATTTGTCCGGAAGTTTGCTTTTTTTAAGTCCGACGCCCAAAAAATACAATACAGGTATCAGAATTAAAAGTTCCGTTTTAATATAATCTTGATAATTCATAACGGTCTCCTTTCTTTATATGACATATTAAAATTCAGCACTATATAGAAATATAACTGCCCGCCGGAGATTTTATGCCAGTATGATTCCTATCATTGTAGAAATAAGACCTCCGGCAAGCGCTGCGATAACAGCGGTAATAATCTGCTGCATTCGAAGTTTAGGCACGGCATCTATTTCGTCAATGCGCTGTTCGTGCTTTGATAAATGCTCGTTTGTATGTTTGAGCTCATTTGCAAGCATAACAAGGGTTTCATTCATAGACTTTATTTCAGCCTGAACTTCCTTCATTGCGCCCATATCCCGCTCTAAAGTTTTAATTCTTTGCTCGTGCCTTTCGATAATTATCCCTATATCCATAATATTCCTCCTCTCTTGTTTTTGATTTTTATGTAAAAAATGTACTGTTAATAAAAGGCACGACCGAATTTGTTTTTGTATACCGATTACGCCTTTTGTATTGTAACCTTTTGGTTTTTTTGCAATGTATTTTTAAAATATGTTATTTTAAAAAAATTATATTTAAGGTTAATATCTGGTAAGGTTAATGTCTGACCGGGCAGCCGGGAATAAACCTTTCCCTCCTACCAACACTTAAAATCTTCGGAGCTGCTTAGGTAATTATCCCTGCCCTTTTCCTCTTTTTTAAGGTCAGGCCAATGCGGTGGACAATGATGCATACTAATTCCTCCTTTTAATTTTTATATCTCATATGGTTTTGTATTATGTTTTTTACTCGGCCTCTTCAAATTTGTCTATCTTTTCTTCAAAAAACCGTTCCGCTTTGGATTTGGCTTTGTCGGCTCTTTTTAAAAATTCTTTTTTATCTTCTATTGTCCTTGCGGTAGATAAAGTTTTAGCAATGTTTTCAAGGGCCTGTAAAGCTTCCTTTTCAAATCCTTCAAAATATTCTATTTCAAGCTCGTAATCCGTTTTTCCTAAATATGTATTCCAGTCCAATACGATTTTGTACTCCGAGCCTTTCTGCCTTGTGGTTCTTTGTGTTATGAGACTGCCTTGATTAAAAAGCCCAAAGTGTGTAAAAATTTCAGAGCAAAATTCAGAACCCTCAAACAGTTTTTCTTCATTGCTTCCGTCTTTTTCAAATATATTATGATTTTTAACCTCTGCGGTGAATTTGCCGTTTTTGGCTCTTATACGGCAGGTTATTCCCTTTTTATTCATTAAAAAATCCGCCGTATCAAAATAATAGTTCGTCTGGGTTACTTCCCGGCAATTTTTGCACACCGTCATTTTAAGTACCTGATATTCATTTTCTGTAAGCAAAATCTTTTTTTCGTATTCTATCATTATTAAAACCTCCTTATTATTTTTCCTGAACCATTTTTCGGTATCTCATCTACTAAATTTATTTTTGACGGCACCTGATACGGCGGTAGAATTTCTCTGCACATTTTTTTAACTTCAAGCGAACTTTCAAAGTCGCCGGAAATGTTCATTACAATCTGCATTCCGAGTTTTTTGTCCTCCTTGCCGCAAACGCAAACCTCGCGCACTCTGGGATCCGCTTTGACGGCGCTTTCAATTTCCTGAGGATATATGTTCATTCCTGATTTTATTATCATATCGTCGTTTCTTCCCAGTATTTTTAAAAGGCCGTCCTCATTAATTACCGCCAGATCACCGGTGCAAAGCCATCCGTCTTTCAAAACCCTTTTTGTCTTTTCTAAATCGTTATAATATCCGGCCATTACATTGCCGCCTTTTACCCACAGGACTCCGGTTTCGCCTTTTTGGGCTTCGGTTTGGTCGTTTAAAAGTATCTTAACCGACACGCCGTTTAAAGGTATTCCCACAAAGTCCGGAAATCTGCCGAAGAGCTGCGGTGGCAGATAAGAAACCCTGGGGCATGCCTCCGTAAGTCCGTATACATGGTATATTTTTGAGCTTATAAATGCGCTTTGTATGTATATTCCGGTTTTCTTGTCCATGCACTCTCCGCTTATGCATATGTGTTTTAATGAGTCTTTTTCTTTTTTAATGCGCGCCATCATGCTAAGCTGCGTGGGGGTTCCGCAAAAGGCGGTGATTTTATTTTCTCTTATTAATTTTAGAGTAAACACCGGATTAAATCTTTCCGAATAAAATCTGATTTTTGTCCCTTTTACAAGTGCGGTTAAGAATTCACCCGTAAGGACGGCGCAGTGATAAAGCGGGCGTGGAATCAAGATATAATCTTTTGAATTTATATCGAAGTATTCGGTTATTGCACTTACATTGCTTATAATATTTTCCTCTGTAAGCATTGCTCCCTTTGGGGTTCCGGTTGTGCCGGATGTGCACATAATAAGCGCCGGATGCACACCGTTTTCACGGTAGGAAGAATCTGAAACCGAAATAATCTGCAGGCTTCCACCACTGTCGGTTATTATGGCGTTGGGACTTATGGCGGCAAGTATTTTATTGCAATGAGCTTTTCCGTATCTTTTTGAAAGCGGAACCGCAGTAACTCCGGCTGCAAAGCAGGAAAGAAGAGCCATACCTGCTGCCATTTCCGAATGACACAAAACGGCGCAGCACTTAATTCCCTCCAGGCGCCTTGAAAAACTTTCGGCAAAAATCAAAAGTTCTTCGTATGTCATTTCGGAGTTTTCCTCACACACTTTTTGACCCAAATTTATCTGCATGTTATTTTTTATATATTTCCATAATTTCATATTTAAGTTCCCTTTCCACTTCTTCAGTGAGGCCGGAAAGAATCTCCAGTTCGTTTTTCATCATTTCCAAAAGTCTTTTTTTAATAACCGGCAAAAGTTCGTCCCTGCGTTTTAAAATATGCGAAGCATAAAGCATTCTTAAAACATCTGCTTCCTTTACAATTGCAGGGTATTTTTTGCTGTAATCTTTTTTTATGTCAAGCAGATACTCCAGCATTTCAATTCTGCCCAACATGGCTTTTTTCTGTTCCCATATTACTCTGAAAACGCGGCGATCTATTTTTTCGTACGGAATTCTGTTTTTATACAATTTTTCAAGATAGTATGCTATATACTCATGGGCAACGCTTCCCAAAACAAAGCCCTCGCCGGTTATGGGGTATTTTTTGAAATCGGCGTCTATGTATGCTCTTAGTTTTACACATGCCGTCTCAGGCGCAAATCCGATACTTGAATTTTTCATTTTAATAGCGCATAAATTTCCGAATTCTCCCTTTTCCTCCATAGCTCTTCTGCCGGCATTGAATGCCTTTTGCGGAGTCCAAAACTTTTGATATATCCAGTCCTTGTCATAGGCGTATATGCAATATGTTTTGTCATCGCTGTCGTATCCGCAGATAAGTCCGTCATGACTGAAATGGCGCTCTTTGTACCAGCTTTTGCCCTCGACATAATAATCATCAACCGAGCCAAAAGACACATAATATCCGTTGTTAAGCATTTCCTTTATGACCGAATTAATTTGTCCGCCCAAAATGTGCATGGGCACAGTATTTTTCTCTATATGAGGATTATTACTCCATGCGGAATCCATTATTGTAAGCAAAGGCGAAGAGTATCCCTTTAAAAAATCCCTTTTGCATGTAAGGTCCACATTTCCGCTTAAATACCAGTACTTTACAGACGGATTGTTAACCGCTATTGCAGTTCCCGGAGCCTGATAATGGTATGTCTTATAAATCGGTTCTAAAAGGGGAAGTTCAACTCGTTTATTCATTCTCATCACCCGTATACTTTCCTACAAGATCTATAACCGACTGCACCGTTGTAAGGTCAAACGGATTCATATCGGTTTCTTCAAACTGAATTGAAAAGGCGTCTTCAAGTTCAATAAGCAAGGTTACCATTGCAAGGCTGTCCAGAGCCAAATCCTGTTGAATATCAAGGGAATTATCGGTCACTTTTTCTCCGCACAATTCCGATAATATGTTTTGTATCTTATTCTCTGATTCTTTCTGTAACTTTTTTTCAGATTTGCCATGTACTTTCTTTTCAGGCTTTTCTTTTGCTGTTTTCTCTGATTTACCGTGCGCTTTTTTCGCATTTGCTTTTCCCTTTGATACACTACGGCTCTTTTTATCTTTGATTGTTTCCTTGTTACTTTTTTCAATTGTTTCCTTGTTATTTGTTTCCTTATTTCTTTTTTGGTTGCTCATCTTTTTAACACCCTTTCAATTTCCTTTTTAACAATTTCATAGCTTTCTTTTGCCGATATTTTGTATGTCGGCACGCTGATCCCGTTGTTTGCCTTGCATATAAGTTCATATTCGTCTTTAAGCTTATACTGCAAGTCCATATCTATATATCTGTCTTTTTCCGATTCTCTGCTTCGTACTCTTTCAACCGCAGCTTCAACCGGAATATCAAAAAAGAACGCAGCATCGGGTCTTATAATCTCCTTTGAAATTTCGTATATCCATTTATCATGTTTAAATCCCCTTGCTCTTAGATTTGCAAGGCAGGAATAAAAATACCTGTCGCTTATAACAATATTTCCATTGTTAAGCTTTGGCGCTATTTCTTTGTTTACATGCTGCAGCCGATCGCTTGCCGCCAAAAGAGAAAGACTGCGGTAATCGTAGGCTTCGTGATTAGGATCATCCATATATGTTCTGAAGATTTTTGACCTTCTTACCGCCGGGGTCGGTTCCTTTGTAAGAAAAATATCATATTCTTCCTCTAAATACTTTTTCAGCATGGAGATCACGGTTGTCTTTCCGCAACCGTCAAGACCGCAAAATGTAAACAAATATCCTTTACTGTTATTCGGACGCATTCTCAGCTTTTTCATCCTTGTCACTCCTCTCTAGCAGTCGAATTCTGTTGTATTCAAAAAATCGTTTTGATATATCTTTTTCGGTATAAATTAAGGTTTTTTTATCTTTAGGAGAAAAAACGGTGTTAACAAATTCCTTGTCATCCTCAAGGACTTTCTTTGCTGCCGAGACTGCATAGTCATTATCAAATATAAAAAGTTCGTACAGTGAAATTATCGAAAACGCAAGTATTTTTTCGAGCTTCAGTATTGCCGCTCTTTTAAAAATCTCGCCTATCTCGCTGCTGCTTTTATCAGCCAAAAGCATATAAATATCACAATATTTGTAGAGGGTCATGTCTCTTGACATTTCTATCCATGGCAATGTGGTTGCCTCTTTATAAAGATGACAGCACAAATGCAAAATAAAATCCTCGTCCGACAGGGTGTGAATATACAGATTCTTTACCGCTTTTTTACCGGACTGTTTAAAAAATTCCTCCAGAATATCGGTTTCTCCGGGTTTATAGTCTATTGAAAAATTAATATCAACCTCTAAAAACTTCATATCCGGAATATTTATTTCCTTAATATACGGAACGGTTTCACCGCGCGTCATTTTGGATTCTATAATTTCTCTTCTGGTTGCTTTCACAAATTTACCACCGCGCACATTTCCCTGGACAAACCCGTTGTCATTAAGCACCTTGCCAATTCTCGTTACATCCGAGGGCCTGACCAAAAGGTCTATATCGTTTGAGGTTCGGTATCCCTCCGGATAACTTTTGCATAAATATGCCCCTTTAAGCATTATGTACCTTCCGACATCGTTTGATAGAATATTTTCAACATACTGTACGCACGAAAAAAAACTTCTGTTTTTTCTTATATTTTGCTCATAGCCGCCCTTAAGGGAGTTTCTGAACTCTCGGTTAACGCTTTCCGATAATCCGTGATTTTTTAAAACTCCGTAGGCGACGCCCTGCATTCTGTTAAAAAACAATTCGCCCAAAACGGCAGGGGTTGCCGATTTCAGTAAATCTTTATTTATTTTTGTGGATTTAAAGCTGCATAAATTTTTAAACAGCTCTGTTTCTGCTTTCTTCATAAATACTCTCCTTTTTGTTTTCCGGCTTTGTGTATTGCAAAATTATTTTTCTCAGCAGGGTATTCTCGTTTTTGCTCAGGTTGCATTTTTCCTTTTTTTCGGCAAATGAAAGCACCTTGTTTAAAACCGATATTTCCTCTTTGGACATATACACTCTGTCAAGCGAATAATCTTCCGATACATAAACGCCGCCGCCGTATCTTCCGCACTGGGTATAAATAGGTTCGGTAATACTGAGAACTTCTATATCCCTTAAAATGGTTCTTTCCGAAACGCCGAACTCGCCTGCTAAACAGGCTATTGTTTCATGTCTTCTTCTGCACAGAATTCGCATGATTTCCGTTCTTCGTTCGGCAGCGCCCAATATTACCGCCTCCTTTCTGTACCATATTCTAGCGGTTAACCCTGACAGGTAATGTCATAGTTAAAATAAAAAAATCTCCCGGCAAAACAAATGCTTTAAATGCACCGTTTTGCCAGGTTCATCTTGATTTACTAACAAGTACGACTCTTCTCTTCGGCATATTTATTTATTTTTTATTAGATCGGTGATGGTAAACTTCCGCGCCTTATAATACTTTAAATGAATGCTGTAAATGCGAAATTTCCGGTTTTTGTTTTCCAAAAACTTTAAATGCCACAGATTGCACGGTATTTTTACAAATTCATTTTAAAAACCTGCACTAAAGATATATTCTTCTTAGACCAAAGATCAAAAGCCCGGCGTTATAAGAATTTGCCGAATATGAAACTTTGTGAAGAATTTTAGCGTAATCGGAAGTTTGTTGCACTTCAAGTATACAGTTTGTGAAATATTTTGTCAATACATTTTTGGAAATATTTAACAAAAGTTTTCCACTATCGCGCTTTTTCTGTGTATATATATACTAATCAACCGCTTTAAAACAGTTTAAATGCCGCTTTTTGCCGCTTTTTAAATAAAAACAATATTTTATGTCTTATTTGAATTTTAAAGCAATAAAAAAACCGGGTGGAGCAATTTTAAAAGCTTTCCACCCGGATTTTTTGTTTTATGTAGTTTTATATAATAATTTATAATTTTTCTGAGTCATAATTTTTATGCGCTGCTTTGCGGCACATTTTATTGTTTATTTTATTGTAAAAATGTTACTTACTCGGTTATTTACAGGTTTATTTGTGGGCTTATTAAAGTTTTGCACGATTTCTTACTTTTGCCCAAAAGTTTACCGGTATTTTGGCCCTGATTTAAAGATACTTTTCCAAAATATCTCCGACCTTATAATGCACCGGAACACCGTTTTTAATTATAATATTTTGCTCTCCCTGAATAAGGGGAAGAAAGTAATCAATGGCTCTGTTTTCGATATTATTCTTTTCTTTGTTTATCCACTCCGCCGGAAAGGGCTTTTCTTTATTCGCAATAAGTTTTGCGTCCTGAGGTTCTATAATAACGGTGTATGGCATATCTAAAAGTCTTTTAAAGCACATCATTTTACCGGAATCTCCGCCGTTTGCAAGATATCTTACCGCTTCCGAACCTATTTGTTCGGCCTCCTCAATATCGGTTTTAGAACTTATATGCGAAGCACAGCGCTGCATTACATTAAGTTCAATGGACCTTACCTTGCAGGAAAATTTGCTGCTTACGATTTCTTCAAGCGCTTTTCCTATTCCGGAAAGGTATTTGTGGCCAAAGTTGTCCACCTTGACTTTGCTTTTGTTTGATTTTTGTTCGTCTATTTCAATCCCCTCGGACACCACCACAATTACCGCCTTGTGCTTTTTCAGCATGCTTTGAACATCTTTAATAAAATTTTCGGTTGTAAAGTTTCCCTCAGGCAAATAAACCAGGTGAGGAGCCTTTTCGCCGTTTGCCTTTAAAACACAACTGGAAGCCGCCAGCCACCCGGCATGTCTGCCCATAACTTCTATAATCGTAACCGACTGAATACTATATACAAGGCTGTCCCTTATTATTTCCTGTATTGATGTGGCAACATATTTTGCGGCCGATCCGAATCCGGGGGTATGATCGGTTATCATAAGGTCGTTGTCTATTGTTTTTGGGATGCCTATTACCTTTACATCGCTGCCTATTTCGTTAATATATTTTGTCAGTTTTACAACAGTATCCATGGAATCGTTTCCGCCGATGTAGTAAAACTGGCTTATGTTTCTTTTTTTAAAACAATTTATTATTTTTTTATATACTTCGCTGTCCTTTTCAAAAGATGGAAGTTTATATCTGCACGATCCGAGCACGGTGGACGGGGTCTGTCTTAAAAGTTCCATATCGTCATTTGTGCGGATGGTTGTTTTTAGGTCAACCAAAGAATCGTTAATAATTCCCTCTATTCCGTTTACGGAGCCGAAAATATTTTCTATATTTGGGTATTTTAGCGCCTGTTTTATAACCCCCAAAAGTGATGCGTTTATTGCACATGTTGGGCCTCCGGACTGCGCAACTGCGATATTCATTTACATTCCTCCGTTTTAAAATTAGGCCGGCGAAAATCTGCAGTTTTACTTCCGCTCACGGCGCGAAGCTATTATATCATGTCTAAAATACTTTTTCAACCTGTCTTATTTCTTGTTTTTTCTTGTTAAATTTACAATTTTATATTTACTTTTCGGCATTTTGGTGGTAGTATATATAATTAGAATATTTATTGTGGGATTTTAATGTCCCGACTTTAATATTTCACAATTTCAGCGGATCGGATTACATATGTTTTTCCGCTCCTCTGCATTTTTTAAGGAGGATTATCCATGGCAAGAAAAATGAAAACGATGGACGGTAATAATGCGGCCGCTTACGTATCGTACGCCTTTACGGAAGTTGCCGGTATTTATCCCATCACCCCCTCAAGCCCTATGGCGGATTATGTTGACCAATGGTCTGCTAAGGGTCAGAAAAATATCTTCGGAACAAAGGTAAATGTTGTTGAAATGCAATCCGAAGCCGGTGCTGCAGGTACGGTGCACGGTTCTTTGGCAGCCGGTGCTCTTACAACCACATATACTGCATCGCAGGGTCTTTTACTTATGATTCCTAACATGTACAAAATTGCCGGTGAACTTCTTCCCGCAGTTTTCCATGTTTCCGCACGTTGCGTAGCATCGCATGCACTTAATATTTTCGGCGATCATTCAGACGTTTACGCCTGCCGCCAAACCGGTTTTGCAATGCTTGCAGAAACCAACCCGCAGGAAGTTATGGATCTTTCGGCAGTTGCTCATTTAGCAGCAATTGAAGGCCGTGTTCCTTTTATCAACTTCTTTGACGGATTCCGCACATCTCATGAAATTCAGAAAATCGCAGCATGGGATTATGAAGATTTAAAAGAAATGTGCGATATGGATGCAGTTGAAGCTTTCCGTAAAAGGGCTCTTAACCCGGATCACCCGGTAATGAGAGGTTCTCATGAAAACGGAGATATCTTCTTCCAGCATCGCGAAGCCTGCAACAAATATTATGACGCTGTACCGGCTATTGTTGAATCTTATATGGATAAGGTTAACAAAAAGCTCGGAACAGATTATAAACTCTTTAACTACTATGGCGCTCCGGATGCCGAAAGAGTAATTGTTGCAATGGGATCAATCTGCGACGTTGCCGAAGAGGTTATAGATTATCTTACCGCAAAGGGTGAAAAAGTCGGTCTTATAAAAGTTCGTCTCTACCGTCCTTTCTCTGCAGAAAAACTTGTTGAAGCAATTCCTTCAACCGTTAAAAAGATTGCTGTTCTTGACAGAACCAAGGAACCCGGTTCTTTGGGCGAGCCGCTTTATCTTGATGTTGTTGCCGCTCTTGCCGCTACAGGAAGAAAGATTGATACTGTAGTAGGCGGCCGTTACGGTCTCGGTTCTAAAGACACACCGCCTTCAAGCGTATTTGCGGTTTATAAAGAGCTTGAAAAGGATGCTCCAAAGCATCAGTTCACAATTGGTATCACTGATGATGTTACTAATCTTTCACTTGAAGAAGTTGCTTCTCCGAACACTGCGGCAGAAGGCACCATTGAATGTAAATTCTGGGGTCTCGGCGGCGACGGAACAGTAGGCGCTAATAAAAACTCAATTAAAATTATTGGTGACCATACCGACAAATATGTTCAGGCATACTTCCAGTATGACTCCAAAAAAACAGGCGGTATAACAGTTTCCCACCTGCGTTTCGGCGACAAGCCCATTAAGAGTCCTTACTACATTAACAAAGCAGACTTTGTTGCCTGCCATAACCCGTCCTATGTTATTAAAGGATACAAAATGGTTAACGATGTTAAACCGGGCGGAACCTTCCTTATCAACTGCCAGTGGACTCCTGAAGAGCTGAACGAGCACATGCCGGCAGAAGCGAAGCGTTATATTGCCAAAAACAACATTAATCTTTACACCGTTAACGCTATTGATTTGGCTGTGGAAATTGGCATGGGCAAGCGTACAAACACAATTCTTCAGTCTGCATTCTTTGCACTTGCAAAGGTTCTTCCTATTGAAGATGCCATTAAATATATGAAAGAAAAAGCAGAAGCTTCATATATGAAAAAGGGTAAAGATGTTGTTGAGATGAACTGGAAGGCTATTGATGTAGGATCAACGGCATTCAAGAAGATTGATGTGCCCGCAGACTGGGCAGATGCAAAAGACGCAGAAGTAAAAGCAACCGAAAACGGCCCGGCAAAACTTATTAAAATGGTAGACAATATCATGAAGCCGGTTGGAAAAATGGATGGAGATTCATTACCGGTTTCTGCATTTACAGATCATGCAGACGGTACATTTGAGCAGGGTGCTTCGGCTTACGAAAAACGCGGCGTAGCCGTTATGGTTCCGGAATGGAACCCCGACACCTGTGCAAAATGTAACAAATGTGCTTTTGTTTGTCCTCATGCAACTATTCGTCCTTATGCATTAAATGCCGATGAAGTTGCCGCTGCACCGGCAAACCTCAAAAAGGCTCCTAAGCCTATTGTAAAAACAGATTATACATATACTCTTGCAGTATCGCCTATGGACTGTATGGGCTGCGGCGTCTGCATCGGTGTATGTCCCACAAATTCTCTTAAAATGGTTGCCCGTGAATCTCAGGAAGATCAGCAGGCAGTATTTGATTACTGCGTTGAAAAGGTTGCCGAGAAGCCTGAAGTTGCAACCGACGCTAATGTTATCAGCAGTCAGTACAAAAAACCGCTGCTTGAGTTCTCAGGCTCCTGCGCCGGATGTGCCGAAACATCTTACGCCCGTCTTATTACTCAGTTGTTCGGTGACAGAATGTATGTTTCCAATGCGACAGGATGTTCTTCTATATGGGGCGGCCCTGCTGCAACATCACCTTATACAACAAATGCAGAGGGGCACGGACCGGCATGGGCTAATTCACTGTTTGAAGACAATGCAGAGCACGGTCTCGGTATGTACCTCGGTCAGAATGCAATTCGTGAGCGCCTTAAAGAAGATGTTGAAAAGATTGTAGCATCGGATAAGGTTTCTGCAGAGGCAAAGGCCGCGGCAGAAGCATATCTTGCAACATATAATGACGGCAAGAAAAACTCAGAAGCATCCAAAGCGCTTTTAGCTGCTATTAAAGATAATGCTTCAAAATGCGATATCTGCAAAGACATCTGTGACAACAGCGAATATCTTGCAAAGAAATCTGTTTGGATATTCGGTGGAGACGGTTGGGCATATGATATCGGATTCGGCGGTGTTGACCATGTTCTGGCTTCCGGAAACGATGTAAACATTATGGTATTTGATACCGAAGTTTACTCAAACACAGGCGGTCAGGCATCAAAGGCTTCTCAGATCGGTCAGGTTGCACAGTTCGCAGCTGCCGGTAAAGCCATTGCGAAGAAGAGCCTTGCCGAAATTGCAATGTCATACGGTTACATTTATGTAGCCCAGATTGCAATGGGTGCTGATATGAATCAGACTCTTAAGGCCTTGAAAGAAGCAGAAGCTTACAACGGACCTTCAATTGTTATCGGATACGCTCCTTGCGAAATGCATAGCATTAAGGGCGGAATGGTTAACTGCCAGAAGGAAATGAAGAAGGCTGTTGACTGCGGCTACTGGAACATGTTCCGCTTTAATCCTGCTCTTAAAGCCGAAGGCAAGAATCCGCTTACTCTTGACAGCAAGCCTGCAACCGCAGACTACAAAGAATTTATTTTGGGTGAAGCTCGTTATTCATCTCTTACCCGTTCCTTCCCGGATCGTGCTAACGAGTTGTTTGACAAGGCTGTAGAAAACTCAAAGGTTCAAAGAAATCATCTTGAAAAACTTGTTGATTTGTATGCTCCTTCCGAGGATTAATTGACGGCTGTTTTAAGAATAGGTTTTAAAAGGGCTGCCGCAAGTGCTTTTGTGCACTTGCGGCAGCCTTAAATATTTTATTCATCACTCATCTTAGGCAAACAGGGATAAATCCGAATCTGTTTTTTAAACGCTAATTTTTCACATGGCATTTGTTAAAATACTCGGTAATCCGCTAGGATTACCTGTGTTTTTGCCTCGCCCTGTAAAAAATATATCAGTTTAAAAAATCTTCGACCCAAAACGGATGAAATTTAAGACAGTTTTGGGTGCGGAGGATGCCGCAAGGCTGACCGCCCCCAAAAGACGACAAGCCTAAAAATGCCTAAAGATCGCTGTTTTGGGCAGGTTCGGCTTATCCCTGTTTGCCTAGTGTTAC
>CAKSDA010000032.1 GCA_934444895.1 uncultured Eubacteriales bacterium
AAACCGTTAATAGCAACTTTAACCATATTTTTTACCTCCTAAAATTATATAAACCTATTTTAACCTTTTTTATCACTTTTTTCAAGGACTTTGTTTAAATTTTAACTAACTTTTTAAAAAAATTTACGCTTTGCTAATACAATGCATTAAAATTTAATGTTTTAACTCCTTAGAATTTTGATTGTCGAATGTCGTGCAATTTTGTAAGATGCCTTTACATTTAGGATTTGCATTAAAAAACGAGTCCAAACATATTCAAACTATTGACAATGAGCCTGCTTTTAAAAAATAAAAACATATAAAAATTACAAATAAAAATTTTGAATAATACTTTCGGCGCATCTTATTCCGTCAACAGCACTGGATGTAATTCCTCCGGCATATCCGGAACCTTCTCCGCAGGGATATATACCTTTTGTATTTGAACAAAAATTCTCATCTCTTTCAATTCGTATAGGGCAGGAACTGCGTGTTTCGGGCGCTGTCATAACAGCATCGTTATCCGAAAAGCCTTTAATTTTTCGGTCAAAAATTTCAAGCGCCGAAGCAATGGATTCCATAATATAAGAGGGAAATATCTTATAAAGTTCGCATTCGGTATACGACGGTAAAACCGTTGGCTTGACAGTTCTTATTTTGTTGTCTGTCCTTTTAAGAAGACTGCCTACACACTGCACCGGAACCCCTTCGCCGTTTGTAAGGTCAAATGCGTTTTTTTCTATCTTTTCCTGAAGTTCAATTCCTCCGAACGGTGAAGAACCATCACCAAAATCTTTAGTATCCACACCGACCAGTATTGCTGAATTTGCATTTGTCAAATCACGCTTTTTGTAGCTCATTCCGTTTGTAACAAAGGTGTTGTGTTCGCTTGCAGAATTTACTACCACACCTCCCGGACACATGCAAAATGAATAAACTCCTCTGCCGTTTTTTAGGTGGGTTGCAAGCTTGTAATCGCACGGAGGAAGACTCTTTAAATAATTATCGCCGTATTGAGAAATGTTAATACTTTCCTGCAGATGCTCAATACGAACCCCCAGAGAAAAAGGTTTCGGTATGATTTTTATACCACAGGAATGGAGCCTTTTAAAGGTATTTCTTGAAGAATTTCCAAGTGCCAAAATAAGATTTTCGCATTCCATATTAAAAATTCCGTTACTGTTTTTAAGTTCGGCGCCGATTATTTTCCCGCCTTTAATTATCGGTATTATAAATTCTGTGCCAAATAAATATCGTCCGCCGAGCGACTCTATTTCATTTCTCATATTAACAATAACACGCCTTAAAACATCGGTTCCCACATGCGGCTTTGCGTTTATAAGGATGTCCCTGTCGGCTCCGAATTTCACAAATGTTTCAAGAACCGTGCGGCAGCGAATGTCTTTTATGCCGGTGTTAAGTTTTCCGTCGGAAAATGTGCCGGCGCCGCCTTCGCCGAACTGTACATTGGATTTTTCGTTAAGAGGCTCGCCGTTCCAATAATTTTTTATCGATACACAGCGATTTTCAACTTTTTCACCCATTTCAACAATTACCGGAGGAATTCCTGCATAGCATAGGGTTAGAGCCGCAAAAATGCCTGCGGGGCCGCTTCCCACTATAATCGGACTGATTTTAGGAAACTTTACGGCTTTTTTCCAGTGGTAAGGTTCAGCGTTATGTATGCTGAAACAGCTGTGTTTTTTTATTATATTCTTTTCGTCTTGCTCAGTACCGAAAGAAAAAGCGACGGTATAGCAAATTGTGGGATTGTTTTTATGGCGAACATCTATAGATCGCCTTAAAATTTGTATATTTTTAATCTTTTGGGGATTTAATCGGTATTTGCCGGAAATTATACTTTTAAAATCAGGATCTGTAATTTTGGCGCTTAGGGTTAAATTTTGTAATTTAATCATTTGTTTTCTCCGAGGTATTTACATATTCCTTTTGAGCATACATATGCGCTGCTCCATGCCCACTGCAAATTATATCCGCCGCAATCGCCGCAAACATCAAGTATTTCGCCTATTGCAAATAATCCGCCGACTTTTTTTGACATCATGGTATCTTCGTAAAATTCATTTATATAAGCACCGCCGAATGTGCTTTGGGCATTTGCAAATCCGGTATTTCCAGTAACCCTGAACGCAAGATGTTTTATGGTTTTTGTGATCTCTGAAATATTATGGGGGCCTAAACAAGAGGGGAAATCATTAAGTGATATTTTGCAGTATTTTAATATTATTTGCCCCAAACGCTTATGAATAAGGCCGGCAAAAAATTCGCTCATGGGTTTGTTTTTAAAAACTTCAATTCGCTTTTTTATGAGGTCCGAAATTTCGTTTTCGGAAAATTCCGGCATTATATCAAGAACAATTTCACAGTCGCAATTGCAGTAGCCTGAAAGTTGTAAAACAGGTGGACCGGAAAGCCCGTAATCACAAAACAGCACTTCTCCGCTGTCTTTTGCAACCACAGAACCGTTTTTTAAAACCGAAACAGCAGCATTTACCTTTACACCTTTAAGCTGGCGAGTCAGAGTGTTTTCGGTTTTTATTTGCACAATGGCCGGAGACAGTTTTGTTATTTGGTGCCCCAGTTTTTCAATAAGTTTAAAACCTGAGTTATCACAACCGAGTTTATTACCTCCGGCAAGGCCGCCGCAGGCAAAAACAACAGTTTTTGCCTTAATGTTTAAATTATCGCCTGATAAAATGAATCCTCCGGTTTTTTTTAAAGACTTCACTGATTTTACAGATTGGGAGAGCATGAATTCGGTTCCGCTTTCTTCGGCTGCGAATCTGAGAGCGTCTACAACCGAGGCGGCTTGAAGTGAGTAGGGAAAACATTTGTTGCCCTCTGACCTGAACTCAACCCCTATTGAAGAAAAAAACTCTTTTGTTTTTTCAAAATTAAACTGATTGATAACCGACATTGCGTTAAAATCCGAATGGGAGTGGTAATTATCCCTGCAGATTGAAATGTTTGATATATTGCAGCGACCGTTTCCGGTTACGCTTATTTTTTTGCCAACGCGGTCAAGCCTTTCAATTAAAACAACCGAAAGTTCCGGATTATTTCTTTTTATCATAACAGAGAGGGCAAGGCCTGCGGCTCCTGCGCCGACAATGGCAACACTGTACATAACATCACCTGTTTTAAAAATCTATGTCTATATTAACTATAGCCTCGTATTTTTTATCAATTTCTTTGCATTTTTCGTAAATGGTATTTTTAAATTCTTTTTCTGATTGTTTTTTTATTATATCATAGGGTACCTTTACATCAAATAATAAACTTGTTTTTTGCGGCTTTTCAATAACCCTGAAATCGTGTATTGATATTCTTGAATCGATCTTTTGAATTTCGGCAGTGACGGCGACTTTTATGATGTTGATGCGTTTGTCGTCGTATACAACAGGATCCATGTGAATTATGGCCTCCATACCCAAACTTTCATATATTTGCCGTTCACAACTGTCTATTTTTTCGTGACAGCTCAAAATGTCTGTATCATACGGAACTTCAACATGAAAAGACACGAATATGCGTCCGGGCCCGTAGTTGTGAAAGATCAGATCGTGCATGCCCATAAATTCGGAATATTCCAAAACAATTTTTTTCACCGAATTTATTTGCTCTTCGCTTGCCGGCATACCCAAAAGAGGGTTGAGCGCTTCTTTTAATGTTTTTATGCCTGAGTATAATATAAATCCGGCAACGATTATTCCTATATAGGCGTCGATATTTATTTTAAAGACAAAGAAAACTAGAATAGATATCAGTACCGCAGAGGTGGAAAAAGCGTCGTTTATACTGTCTCTTGCCGTTGCGGTAAGAGCGGCTGAATTTATATATGCGCCGACCTTTTGATTGTACAGGTACATACAGAATTTTATTATTATTGAGATTACAAGTACTGCTATTGTCGCGATTTTTACATCAAGAGGCTCCGGATGCAATACCTTTAATACAGAGGTTTTGAAAAGTTCAATCCCCATAAACAAAATAAGAAAAGCAACTATCATTGCAGAGGTGTATTCAAGTCTTCCGTGACCGTATGGATGTTCCTTATCCGCAGGTTTTTCCGATAGTTTGTATCCTATTATGGTTACGGCGGAAGAACCTATATCCGACATATTGTTAAATGCGTCTGCAAGTATAGAAACGCTGCCGGAGAGAAACCCTATAATGAGTTTTAAAATAAAAAGAAAAATATTGCATAGTATGCCTGCAATTCCTGAAAAGGTTATTATTTTTTTCCTTGTTTCGCTTGAGTTTGCACCCCCTGAAGTATTTTTAAAAAGTTTGTTTATTAAGAAATCAGCCATTTGAAAGACCTCCTAATATCATAGTTGCACTGAAATTTGCACTGAAAATATCCGAAATAAAAGTATTTAAAACATTTTCACTTAAAATACCCTCAATAAAAATATTCTAAACGAAAGTATTTAAAATATCTGCACTTAAAATATTCGCAACATAAATATCCTAAACGAAAAATATTCGTACCGGAATATAAATATACCGGTACTAAAATGCTCCGCAGAATAGTTTGCGGAGCTAAAAAATAAAGCTTTAGAATTTAGAACCTTTGCTTCCTTTTGAACCAAGACTGTTGCAGGAAGAAAGAATATTGGTTTCAATATCAAATTTGAGATTTTCGCGCTGACGCTCACGCTTAAAAGCAAGAGAAATCAGTTCGTCGAGGAGTTCGGTGTATTTCATGCCGCTTGCTTCCCACAAATAAAAGGCGAGCGATCCCGGTATTGTGTTAATTTCGTTAACAAAAACTTCTTTGCTTTTGTTGTCCATTAAGAAATCTATTCTTGCTACTCCGTGGCCGCCGATCGCTTTAAATGTACGGCTGGCATATTCGCGAATCGTTTCGGACATGTCACTTGGAATCTCTGCGGGAAGAATACGGCTTAAAGAGGCCATTCCTTTTGATTTTGAATCATCGATGTATTTATTTTCATATGAAAGAATTTCATCGGTCATAATGGGTTCTTCGCAAACCGATGTTTTACATTCTATTCCGTCGCCGAGGACCGAACAGTTAATTTCGCGAAGATTTGAAACTGCATGCTCAATAAGTATTGTGTCTGAAAAAGCGAAAGCTTTTTCTATGGCGTTTTTCAGGTCCGGAAGCTCAAGAACCTTTGAAATGCCGACGCTGGAACCAAGATTTACCGGTTTTACTATTACCGGGAATCCTATGTTTTCTTCAACTTTTGTGAGTATGTTTGATGTGTATTCAACAAATTCGCGATAGGTAAAGCGTATGCAGTCAAGAACCGGAATACCGCAGGATTTCAAAACGGTTTTGAAAACATATTTATCCATTCCTATTGATGAAGCGGTAACATCGCAGCCTGCGTAGGGAAGTTTAAGGGTCTCAAAATACCCTTGCAGCGTTCCGTCTTCGCAGTTTGTTCCGTGCACTACGGGAAGTGCAACATCCAGCTTTAACGGTTTTTTACCTGAAAAAGGATTCTTTTTACAGGACTTCATATATACACTGTTGTCTGAATGATAGAAAACAACCGAAGTGGATTTTTTTATAAGCTCCGGAATGTATTTAAAATTTTCAATATCATACATAATATCGGAAGTGTAAATTTTACCGTCCTTAGCAAGATAAACCGGAATTACATTGTATTTTTCTCTGTTTAAGTGTTTCATTGCCTGAACGGCAGAAATTATTGAAACTTCGTGTTCAACGGAATCACCGCCGAAAAATACCGCAACATTTATCAGACCATTGTCTTTTAGCATATTTTAATCACCTTTCTATCCTGCGTAATTGTCCGGCAGGTCATTTTCAAATAAAACAACTGTATTTTTATCTGTAATTTCGTGTAGCTTTTCCATGGCGGCTTTAAATGATTCCGCAATATATAGCTTATTTTCATTATAGCCTTTATCCTTTAAAGCGTTCTGCATAGGAACGGCTCTGTTTTTGCCTACAAGAATAATAAAATCGCATTGTTTTGAGGCAGCGGCTCCGAGATTGTAGTTGCAATCATATTCTCTGTCGCCGAGTTCAACAAGTCCCGGCGTTACAATAACTTTTTTCATATCTTTAAAAGAGCCCAAAACATTTACCGCTTCAATGCAGCCTTCAGGATTCGAGTTATAAGCGTCGTCAATTAAAACGGCACCGTTTATAAACGGCTTGAGTTCAAGGCGGTGAGGAGGAGCTTTAAGTGTGTTAACAGCATAGCGTATTTCGCGTTCGTTTACTCCGAGATCAAGCGCCAGCGCAACTGCACCTAAAATATTTGTTATGCTGTGTTTGCCCAAAAGTTTACTGGAGACCGGAAAAGAATGGTCTTTATACTCAATAGTAAAGTTGGTTCCGTCAAGATCTATATTTATATTTTTTGCAACGCAATCTGCCGAACTTCCGGTTCCGAAAGAAATAATGTGATTTTTGTATTCAGCAGATTTAATGTGATCTCTTATCGGAGAACTGTCAAAATTAACATAGATGTTTCCGTTGCTTTTAAGACAATGATCGGCAAGTTCAAATTTCGTTTTTGCAACCGTTTCAACGGTTTTAAAGGTTTCCAAATGTTGAGAGCCCACCGCAGTGATTATACCTGTTTTGGGATTGCAAATATCGCACAGCTCTTTAATATCTCCGGGGTTTTTGGCGCCCATCTCAGCAATAAATATCTCGGTGCTGGGCTTTAAATGTTCCCTTATGGTTCTTACAATACCCATAGGGGTGTTAAAGCTTTCCGGGGTTGCTACGACATTGTATTTTTCTTTTAAAATTCTCTTTAAAATGAATTTTACGCTTGTTTTGCCGTAACTGCCGGTAATTCCTATAACCGAAAGGTTTTGATTTCGGTTTAATATTGCTTTTGCATCGTTAATGTAATACTTTTTAACGGAATTTTCAATAGGTTTATTTATAAAATCCGAAAGCAGAAGCAAAATTTGCGGAAAATGCACAAGGACAATAATTAAAAATGCAGAAATAAAATAGAGTTTTTTAAAAAATAAATACAAAAGGCAAAGAACCAAAAAAAGCAAAGAAGCAGTAATTATAAGGCGTATAACCCTGTTTGTGTAAACAAGTTTTTTTATAGATTGCTTTTGCAGCTTTATATGCCTAATAACAGAAGCGAGAAGTTCAATTAGAGCAAATATTATAATATATTTAGATCCGATAATCGCAAGCGTAAGCGTTATTATAAAAAACAAAGTGGTGAAAAAGAAATAAATGTCCGTATTTGATTTTAACCAACCTAAATACCTTGAAGGATAGTAAGAATTTTGCTGGTACATTTGTATTTCACGCTGAAGCAAAAATATTCCGCTTATGCTAAATATAAAAAGTGATATCAGTAAAATAGTATTCAAAATATAGCCTCCGTTAGGCCGGCGGGAGTAGAACTCCTTAACGCCTACCAATAATAATTTTTTGCCTTTTATTGTCCCGCCTCAGCACTTGTAATAAGGCAGTATTACTGCGCTTTGGATTTTGCCCTTTCAAAAAATATTTATTTGTAAGGGCAAAGAGTTTTTATCAGCCGTTTTTTTCGAAAATTGTTTTTACAAAAAAACATCTATAAAGCGCTGATCGCCGGGCCTGACTAGTTTAAAAAGCTGCCTAAAATGAGATTTGTTTGCCCGGGATATTCCAAAAACGCAAAATGGCTTCCGCCCTTAATTACGCACAATCCGGCATCCGGAATAAGTTTTTCCATTTTTTGTGCAAGACACAAAGGAACGGCCGTATCGTTTTCTCCCCATATAAGAAGCACAGGACATTTAATATTCGGAAGAATGTCCGAAAGGTCGGAATTTACAAGGTTTACGAGGGTCTTTCTCATTACTTCCGGCGCATTGTTATAATCCGATGATCCAAAATGCCCGCGTGCCTTTTTCAGTGTTTCGGCCGTATAGTTTCGAATAAGCGGCAGGGTTAAAAAGAATTTTACGGTTTTAAATGAAGCAATTTTTACTTTTTTCTTAAAATCACTTTTTTTGATAAGTCCGGCGCTTCCGAACAAAACTGCCTTACGGGCGGTTATCAAATTATTACCAAGCATTGAAAGGGTAACTCTGCCTCCGTTTGAGTGCCCTAAGATTATGGGATTTGATATATTGAGTTTTAAACAAAAATCAACAACCAACCCGGTGTAATCCTCAAGCGCCATTGGTTTTGGGGGCAGATCGCTTTTTCCGCATCCCGGAAAATCCAAAGCAACAATACGGTACTTGTTTTTCGTTTTAAGAAAATTTATTATCCTATTCCATACTTCAAGTGAGGATCCCCAACCGTGAAGCAAAAGAACCGGAATACCGTCTCCCTCATCAATGTAATTTATTTTATAACCGTTGATTTCCAAAAACATTGGCCGATCACCTCTATTCATTCAAAATATTATACCAAATTTAAAGCAAAATGAGAAGTAGTATTTTAGATTTTTTAAATATTTATTAAAAAAATTCAAAATGTGTGGTATAATTATTTAAAAAATGCAGCTTATCGGGATGTTCGCCTTTAATACTGCAACTCAAAACAAATAAGCGATACACGGGAATTTGCAATGATTTTGTTAACATTATTTACAAATACTTAATACAACTGAATTAATGTTGTGTTAATGTAGTATTAACATAAAAAATAAAATATCGGTATTAAAAATGTTATAAACATTAAAGGAAGTGTTGTTGTGAACAATGTAAAGATTCTTATTGTGGACGATGATCAGAATATTTGCGAACTTTTACGACTGTATATTGAAAAAGAGGGATTTTCTTCTGTGGTTGTAAACGACGGAGCAGCTGCCGTTGAAGCGGCCGCCAAAGAGAACCCGGCGCTTATTTTGCTTGACATTATGCTGCCTAAACTTGACGGTTGGCAGGTTTGCAGGGAAATAAGAAAAACTTCCTCTGTGCCGATTATTATGTTAACTGCCAAGGGTGAAACTTTTGACAAGGTTTTGGGGCTTGAGCTCGGTGCTGATGATTATATTTCAAAACCTTTTGATACAAAAGAAGTCGTAGCACGAATTAAGGCAGTTTTAAGAAGAACATATAATGATGAAGAAGATTCTAAAATAGTAAGGTTTGATAAACTTGAAATTAATCTTTCAAACTATGAGCTTATTGTTGACGGAAAGCAAATAGACACTCCGCCTAAAGAGCTGGAGCTTATTTTCCATTTGGCAAAAAATCCAAACCGGGTATTTACCAGAAATCAGCTTTTGGATGAGGTTTGGGGGTTCGATTATTACGGAGATTCGCGTACTGTAGATGTTCATGTTAAAAGGCTTAGAGAAAAGCTTGAAGGTGTTTCCGATCAATGGTCGCTCAAAACTGTTTGGGGCGTCGGATACAAATTTGAACTCAAATAGCGGTGGCCGATGTTATGAAAATGAAACTTTTGAAAAAGTACTTCATTACAACAACACTTATAATTGTTATAACTCTTTTGTCGGTATCGGTAATTCTTTGCTTCTTTTTAAGTAATCATATGACAAGGCAAAAGCAGGGAGTACTTAAGGAAAACTGTGAAGCAATAGCAGGAGCCGTTAAAAAAAGCAGCGGTAAAATAACTTCCGATGAAAACAGCGCATTGTTTAGGACAATATCCAAAGTTACCGAAGCAGATATTTTTATAACAGATATAAACGGTAATGTGGTGTTTTGCAGTTGTTATGACTGGAGTATTGACGGAACATGTAATCACAATGCAAGTGCTGTTCCTCAAAATATAATGTCCGAACTGCAAAGCGGAAGTTACAGTGAAACCGGGAATCTTGAAGGAATTTTAAAGCAGCCGCAGTTTACATATGCGTCACTGCTTTTTAACAGCAACAATGAAAAAATAGGGGCAGTATTCTCAACAATATCCTTTCAGAATATAAAAAACTTTTATGTAACTGTTTTAAAGTTGTTTTTATTTTCCGCAGCCTTCCCTATAATAATTATGTTTTTTGCCGAATATTATTTTTCTTATAGATTAGTTCGGCCATTAAGGCTTATGTCAAAAGCAGCTCAAAGCATGGCAAAAGGAGATTTTTCAAAACGAATTCCCGTAACCGGAAACGATGAAATAAGCGAACTTGCGGTAGCATTTAATCAAATGACAAATTCGCTGGTTCAAATTGAAAGCACAAGACGAAAATTTATTGCAAATGTCTCTCATGAGCTTAAAACGCCAATGACCACAATCGGTGGATTTATTGACGGAATTATCGACGGCACAATACCTCCGGAAAAGCAAAATTACTACTTAAATATTGTATCATCCGAAACAAAACGCCTTTCAAGGCTTGTTCAGTCAATGCTCAGCCTTGCTAAGCTGGAATCCGGAGAACAGAAAATAAACAGCACCCGATTCGATATTTATGATATGCTTATCAGCATATTGGTATCCCAGGAGCAAAGAATAAAAACAAGGAAAATTGAAATAGAAGGGCTTGAAGATTTAAGCCCTACAAACATAACCGCCGATTATGATTTAATATATCAAGTAGTTTATAATCTGGTTGATAATGCGGTTAAATTTACAAACGAAGGCGGCACAATCATGTGCGGGCTGAAGCTAAGTGAAAAAGAGTTCAGCTTTTCAATTAAAAACACCGGCGAGGGAATTGAACAAAAGGATCTGCCGTTTGTGTTTGACAGGTTTTATAAAACGGATAAATCCCGCTCTGCCGTTAAGGACAGTACCGGACTTGGACTTTATCTTGCAAATACTATAATTAAAATTCACGGCGGAAGATTTTCGGTTGAAAGTGTTAAAAATCAGTTTACCGAGTTTATTTTCACTATTCCGCAGAATAATCAGGAGGTATAATTATGGAAGAAAAGAACGAATACAATAATATTGAGAATAATGATTCCAGTGTAAATGAAAGCGGTTATAATTCAAATTTAAACGAAAATAATGAGGTTGGCCGCCAAAAGGACGCAGACTCGGATTTTAACCTGGATCCGGACCTAAGCGAGATAGAAACCACAGACGAATTGTATCAAAATTCATCGGATTTTAAAAGTTCGTCTGAGGAAAACGCAAGTGCACCGCGTAATGAAGATCCGTTTAATGTTGAACCTATAGCGCCTATTATGCCGGAAATACATCAGTCGCCGTATAAACCGATCGAAAAAAACAGCAATAACGGTATGAGGGTCTTTGCAATAATTTTAGCGGCTTTGGTCGTTATAAGCGCATCTGTAACCGGAGGGTATTTCGTTGGGGTTAATAAAAAATCCGGCAGTGTAAAAAAGGTGGATTTGGCATCAAAGCCGTCCCCGGAAAATGCTAAATCAACCACCCAAATATTCAGCGAAGTAGATCCAAGCATTGTGGGTATAGAGGTGTACAACAGCAGTGGAATTACGGCTAACGCCACCGGTGTTATTTATTCGGAAGACGGATATGTAGTTACAAATGATCATATTTATCTTGGCGCAGGAGAGGCAAAGTTTAAGGTATTTACAAATGATAACAAAATGTATGACGCGGATTTTATTGCAGGAGATACCAGAAGCGATCTTGCGGTTTTAAAAATTAAAAATGCAACAGGGCTTAAAAAAGCAACCTTTGGAAATTCGGATGAACTTGTGGTAGGAGAAAGCGTAATCGCCGTAGGAAGACCTAACGGAGCGGAGATGAATACAACCGTTTCCGAGGGTATAATTTCGGCTTTAAATCGCAGAGCGGTAATTACATCCAACTACAGCGGAAAGTATATTCAAACCGATACCGCAATTAATCCGGGAAGTTCAGGCGGAGCACTTTGCAATTTGTATGGACAAATTGTGGGCATTACATCGGCAAAGCTTGTAGGTACTTCTTATGAGGGTATGGGATTTGCTATTCCCACAACAACAATGAAATCCATAGTTGAATCGCTCATTGCCAATAAAAGGGTTGTAGGCAGGGCAAAGCTCGGTATTTCCTATGTGGAAATTAACAGGCTGACTGCCGAACAGAAAAATGTTCCCTGCGGCTTGCAAATAGGAAATATAGATAAAAACAGCGGTCTTTACGGCAAATCGGTAAAAGTAGGGGATATTATAACCCATATGGACGGTAAAGAGATTACAAGCTCCGAAACGGTTTTAAACGCTATTGAGCAGTCAAAACCGGGGGATTCAATTTCACTTACCGTATATTTAGTATCAACCAAAAAAAGTGTTGATATATCGGTAAAATTGCTTGAGGATGAAGGCGGATCGAGCTATAACAGCAGTTCAAGTGATCAGGATAATGCAACTAATGATTTTTCTTCGGATGATGATAACAGTGATAATTCCGATTCCTCAAAAAAATATAACAGCTCACAGTTTGATTTTCCTAACGGAAATTAACAGATTTAAGAGGTAATTTGCAGTTTTATAATTTATAAAAAAGTTTATAAAAATGCGTATAAAAAGATGCGGCGGTAAATTTACCGCCGCATCTTTGTTTTTTCGGCCTTGTGCTTCAGACCGATAAACCGTACTTAAAATATTAAGTATTGAACATTTAATTTTAAATATTGATCTTTAATTCTAGCTTTAAATTAGTCTTTAAATATTAATAGTTTCACCAGGTTTAATGCAATAATTTTTATTATCCGTGCTAAACCAAACAGTGTATGCAGTCGGATTGAATACAAGGGTCTTATCAACATTAAAGACAAGAGAGCGGTAGGCAGTGATGTAATTGTAAATTTCAATATTGGTAGCATACCAAATATCATTTTTACCGGATAACTTTTGACAAATTTCGTCTAAATATTCCCAGTTATTGTCCCTGTCAAACTCATAAGAATGTCCCCAAAGATAAAAAATTCTCGGGCTTTTTGAAGCCATACTTAAAAATTTCTCAATATATTGCATTAAGTGGGGGTTATTATGATGTGCCGTGGGAACCCAGTTGTGCCAATCGCATGGAAGCAGAAAATCGTCGTTATCTCCTCCGAGCGACCTCGCATAAACTATTCCCAGCTGAGTAAGATAACTTTTAACATCATTATAACAAGCACCATTTTCAAAGTATAAAATGCCGCCGTTAGGGTATGCCATACCCTTTACAATTCTTCCGAACATCCTTTCCATTGTCTGCCGACATTCCAAAACTTCTGCAATTCCTTCGGTCAGGTCGGTTACACCGGGAGCCCTGTGATGGGCAGTATGTACGGCAATTTCGTGCCCGGCCGAAACGATGTTTTCAAATATTTCTTCCTTTGTAAGGTGCCAATCGTCGGTTCCTATAAAGGCGCTGTTAATATTGAATGTGCATTTTAAGTTGTATTTGCTGATTGTTTTTGAAAATCTAATATCATAACGACATCCGTCATCATAACTCAGCGTTACTGCTTTTGTTTTATTATCCGGAAAATTCATAAAAAAGTTGTTCATAATATCATGTCCGCCTTTTCTTTTTTAGGTTCTTGATCACCAAAACCGTAATGAGTTTGATTAAATACATTATAATATTTTTAAGTATTTGAATAACTTTGGAGTTTTAACAATACCTGTTGTTTGCATTATATCTCTTTTGAAGAAACTTTTCAATATCGTTTTACATTTTTGATTGTTAAAAAAACAAAAGAACATCCACCTTTTAAGAGTGGATGTTCCTAACTGGTTTAAGACCTTAATCAGCCGTTTTGCTGGCTTGTAGGATAGGTGATTTTTTTAACCTTAAGTCTGCCGATAGCGTAACCGTTTTCCTTAACGGTCATAGCTTCAAGCTGCTTTTCAACATTTGCAGTAAACTCATCCTGTTTTAGGATATATAAAATAGAATCGTTAAGAGATGAAAGGTAGTACGGATCTTCGGTAATATCAAGCTTTACATACAGCTCAACTTTAGAACCGTCGGATGCTTTGATAATTTTAACTTCGCCCTTTTTCATGGCAGAAATATCTTTAAAATTATCGTTAGAGTATGATGTGTCCGAATCTCCTATAATTGTTGCGAGTTTGTCTTTTGCGGCAGACTGTGAACTTTCTTCCGAAACATCAACGGTGCCGTTTGAGGATTTGCCGTTATATTCTTCGGAAATTTTCGAAAAACTTTCGCCTTTTTTGAGACGCTTTTCGTAATTTGCGAATTTTTCCTCTGTTGATTGTTTTTCGGCGGATGTAGTATTTTCGTCATATGAAGACGAGAGGGTATAAACCAATGCATACTTTTCTGTAAGGGTCTTTAAAATATCACTTTTGCTTACGGCAGACGAGCCTTTTTCACCGTATATTGACATAAAGTATTCGTTTGAATAATAGCTGTAAGTAAATGCCTTTTTATATGTATCATAGGAAATTCCGTTAGGCTCGAAAACGGTTGAATAACCGTAGTAGTCCCAATAGCTTTTGGCTGCGTTTTCAGCTTCGGTTAATTTTTCTTCGGTGAGGCTGATTTTTTTGTCGTTTACAAGTTTCTGATAAAATGCATATTCTTTGCATTTTTTTATTGCCTGTTCTTTAACATAGTCAACATATTTTTTACCGTCAACCGTTTTTGAATAATAATCGGTTGTGCCTTCGGAAGAAGTAGAGGCAGAGGACGATGTATTTGAAGATGCTTTTTCGGATTCATCCGAATCGACCTTGGACCTTGCGGCGCTGTCGCTTTCAAGCAAAGCGTTTAGATAAAGAGCCGAAGATATTTGAATTCCGTCTATAGTAAGGGCGGTTTCATCCTTTCCGTGGCAGGCGCACATTGAGACTATAATTGAGATGAATAATAAAGATGAGATTATTTTTTTCAAACTGTTCATTGTATTTAAATATCCTCCCATGGCAGCATAATGAGTTCGGCAAAATGTGCTGAACCAAACTGCAAAATCGGTTGTAAAATCTAAAAACAATTATACAATGTTTTGTAAAAAAAGTCCAGTATTTTTTTGCTTAAAGAACCGCATAAAGAACCGCATGCGTATGTGCGTCTCTTAATGGTATCAATCATGTAATAATTTGTAACAAATTTGAGATTAAAATGTAAACAAAATGAGAAGAAATTTTTATTTTGAATGTATATAATATAAATATAGAATAAAAAATCAGATAAAAGAGGTGAAGCATATGTCAAAACCGGATTTAAAAAAGGCTACAATAGTTATTTTAGCAATATGTCTGCTGACTTCAACGGTACTGAGCGTTAATGCCTCAGCAATAAG
>CAKSDA010000033.1 GCA_934444895.1 uncultured Eubacteriales bacterium
AAATTAGTTTTTTTAAACATTTGTATTTCCCACATTGTAACATCATTTTAAAACATGTTTTTGCGACCTTTCTTTTTTAAATTTAAAAATCGACAGCCAGACCGCAAAAAAGCGCAAAAAATCAGGGAATAATAAAAAATATCAACATTCTTTTACTTTAATTTGTTGAAACTATTGAAAAAAATACATAAATCTAATATAATAAATAATATTTAGTTATATGATACGAGGTTTTTTTATGTCTAAAAATGAAAAGATGGTTAAAGATATTACATCAATGGACGAAGATTTTGCCAAATGGTACACCGATGTGGTTATCAGAGCGGAACTCATTGATTATTCAAGTGTAAAAGGCTGCATGGTTATTCGCCCCTACGGATACGCAATTTGGGAAAATATTCAAAAGATTCTCGACGGTATGTTTAAAGCTACCGGTCACGAAAATGTCTATATGCCGATGTTTATTCCCGAAAGTCTTTTGGAAAAAGAAAAAGATCATGTTGAAGGCTTTGCTCCGGAAGTTGCATGGGTTACACACGGCGGTAACGAAAAATTGGAAGAAAGACTTTGCGTCCGCCCAACTTCCGAAACTTTATTTTGCGAGCATTATAAAAATATTATTCATTCCTATCGCGATTTGCCTAAACTTTATAACCAGTGGTGCTCTGTTGTAAGATGGGAAAAGACCACACGTCCCTTCCTTCGTTCGAGAGAATTTTTATGGCAGGAAGGACATACGATTCACGCTACAGCAAGCGAAGCCAAAGAAGAAACTATAAGAATGCTTAATGTGTATGCGGAATTTTGTGAAAAACATCTTTCAATTCCGGTAATTAAAGGCGACAAAACCGAAAAAGAGCGTTTTGCGGGTGCTGAAAACACATATACAATCGAAGCACTTATGCATGACGGCCAGGCTCTTCAAAGCGGAACTTCACATTATTTTGGTGACGGCTTTGCTAAAGCTTTTGGTATTGAGTATACTAATAAAGAAAACAAACAGGTTAATCCCTTCCAAACATCTTGGGGAATGACAACAAGGCTTATCGGCGCAATAATCATGACCCACGGAGACGACAACGGCCTGGTTTTACCGCCGGATATCGCACCGGTTCAGGTTATTATAGTTCCTATTGCTTCTCACAAACCGGGGGTTCTTGAAGCTGCCGAAAAGATTGAAAATCAAATTAAGTCGGTTTGCAGAGTTAAAACCGACATACGCGATCAGTCTCCCGGATGGAAATTTGCAGAACACGAAATGAAGGGTGTTCCGCTGAGAATTGAAATCGGTCCAAAGGATATTGAAAACGGCCAGTGCGTTATTGTTCGCCGCGACAACAGAGAAAAATACTTTGTTGATTTGGAAAATCTTGAATCCGAAGTGGTTCGTCTTTTAAAAGAAGTAAGCGACAGCCTTTATAATAATGCGCTTAACAGGCGTAATAAAATGACATATACTGCCACTTCTTTAGAGGAGTTTAAAGAAATTGCCTCTTCTAAAAACGGTTTTATTAAGGCAATGTGGTGCGGCAATCGCGAATGTGAAGACAAATTAAAGGAATATGCCGGAGTTTCATCACGTTGTATTCCCTTTGAGCAGGAGCAAATCGATACTAAATGCGTTTGTTGCGGTAAACCAACCAAAACCATGGTTTATTGGGGCAAAGCATATTAATTTAAGTAGGAGCATTAAAATGAACAGAAAAAATAAAATAACAAATATTCTTATTGTTTCATGCATTCTGATTTTATCATTGTCGATTCCGGCATTTGCCGAACCTTCGGATAACGATCCGTCAAATACCGGCACCCCCTCTTCAACATCCTCTTCAACTTCCGGAGGATCGCACACAACATCATCAACTTCGTCTTCTGCATCTAATACATCTTCAACAAGCAGTAATACTTCTTCTAATCACAGCTCTTCCGTGAGCAGCAAAAAAAATTCCGCAGTTGCTTCGGTTACAATTAATTCAAGCAAAAAATCAGGCAGCGGCCAGACCAATCAGTCTATAACCTCAACAATCCCAAAGGTTAATACCGACGACGGTGTTGACACTTCAGGTTGGGGCAGCGGAAACGATGATTCGGAACCTGTTGTTTCAAAAGAATCTGCCACTTCGTCTGAAGCAAAAACAGGAAACAAAAAGATATTTGACCTCGCAAAACTTTTTTGGTATACAATTTGGATTCCCATTGCACTTATTATCGCTTCGGTATGCGCTCTGATACATGTTAACAAAAAAAGCTTTGTAACAGGTGCAAAAAACGCTCCGAAAAACAAAAAGAAAAATAAGAAGAATTCTTCTCAAAACAGGCATACAAACATTTACAGACCAAGAGATTAACACCCGTTTAAAATTCAGCAACAGCTATATTTTAATTTGTGTTTAATTAACATTAAAAAGAAAAGGTGTTATTATGAAAAAAACTTTTATAACTTTTCCCGCAATGCTTCTTTTGGCTTTTACCTTAATGCTCACAGGCTGCAAAAGTAATTCATCATATAATTATGATTTGGAAAAGTATATAACCATTGCTGATTATAACAATATAAAAATCGATACAAAATCCGATACATATCAGCTTGGCTTATCATATGAAAAATACAATACACTTTCTCAAAATAATATTGTAATTAACAGCAGTGATTTAACAAAAGGTAAAGTTCAGGCTCTTGACACTGCAACCATTGACTATGTCGGAAAAAAAGACGGTGTTGCTTTTGAAGGCGGAACCGGCAGCGATTACGAGCTTCTGATTGGTTCTTCCTCTTTTATTGAAGGCTTTGAAAGCGGACTTATCGGCAAAGATATCGGCTCAACTGTTGATCTTAATTTAAAATTCCCTGATAATTATTCAACAAAGGATCTTGCCGGCGCAAATGTTGTATTTACAGTAACAATAAAAAAAGTTTCGCGCCCTGAAATTCCGGAGATTGATGATCAGATTGCTCAAAAGCTCGGATATTCTTCGGCAGAAGAATTTTTAAGCACTGTTGAAAATTCATATTTCAGAAACACTGTATGGAATGAATATGAAAGCACCGCCAAGGTTTTAAAATATCCTGAAAAAGAGGTTAACGCTGTTATTGACGAGGCGCTTTCAAACCTCGAAGATCAGGCAAAGCAAAACAATACAACCGTTGAAGCGTATTTGTCTGCTAACGGTTTAACTCTGGATCAATACAAAGAACGCCTTAAAACCTCGTATGCTGAACCTTATGTTAAAAGCAGAATGATTTGTTATAGCATTTCCAAAAAAGAAAATATCACCGTTTCGGATGATGAAGTAAATAATTATCTTTCTTCTTCAAATTCCAGTGAAACAAAGCCCACAAAAGCAGATAAAGAAAATGCCAAAGAAACATTGTTGCTGCAAAAGATTGTTGAATTTCTTGCTTCAAAGGCTTCTAAATAGGTATAACAGTATTGACAAAGCAGTGTAAATCTGCAATAATAAAGAAAAGACTGGAGTTATATCATGCATGTTATAACAGGCCTTGCAAAAGGAAAAAAGATTACAACAATTGAAGGCACTGAGGTTGTAAGACCAACTCCGGAGCGGGTTAAAGAAGGGATTTTCAGTGCCATTCAGTTTGAAATCGAAGGCAGAACTTTCCTTGATCTATTTGCCGGTTCCGGTCAGCTCGGCATTGAAGCGCTGAGCCGCGGGGCTGAATTTGCCGTTTTTTCCGACGAAAATCCGGAAGCAATAAAACATATAACAAAGAATGTTGAATCTACGGGATTTTTGGAAAAATCAAAAATAATCAAGGGCGATTACCTCTATGCTCTTTCCCTTTTGAATACTAAGTTTGATTTTATTTTTTTAGACCCACCTTATTCTTCCGGACTTTTAATTAAATCTCTTGAAAACATATTTCCTTATTTAAAAGATACCGGAACTGTTTTGTGCGAGCATCCTTTTAACCAGGAAATGCCGCAGAAAATTGCCGGTCTTGTTTTTAAAAAAATGTACAAATACGGGAAAGTTTGTGTCACAACCTATAATAAAGAAGGTGTGGAAAATTAGCAATAATACCATTGCCGTGTGCCCGGGAAGTTTTGATCCCGTAACTATGGGTCACATTGATGTTATAAAGCGTACCGCGCAGATGTTTTCAAAAGTAATTGTTGTGGTAATGCAAAACAATGCAAAAATTCCTATTTTCACCGCTGAAGAGCGTGTTGAAATGTTAAAGCTTGCCACCCGTGATATTCCCAATGTTGAGGTTGATATGTATAACGGGCTTTTGGCAGATTACACAAAAAGCATAGGCGCCGGTGCTATTGTAAAAGGCCTCAGAGCCATGTCGGATTTTGAGTATGAATTTCAAATGGCGCTTACCAACAAAAAGCTTAATCCGTCAACCGAAACTGTATTTTTGACAACAAAGGCTGAATATATGTATTTGAGTTCAAGTATGGTTAGGCAGATCGGCAAAATGGGCGGAGATATTTCGGACTTTGTGCCGGAAATTATTCATGACAGAATTTTATCCCGCCTGCAACAAAACTAATACATAAAAATTTAAAGAAAAAATATATAATTTTGAAAGGATGTATATTTGCAATGAATATGGAAGAAATGCTTGAGCAGATTGACGAAGCTTTAGATAGCGGAATCAGATTACCCGGAAAAAAGACAGTTATCGATGTTGAAAAAATTCGCGCAATGATTGATGAACTCAGACTTAATATGCCGACAGAAATTAAACAGGCTCGCGGCATTGTTGCAGACAGAGCAGACATTATTACAACCGCCAAAAAAGAGGCAGATACTATTATAAGAAACGCCGAAGAGCGTGCAAAAGCAATGGTAGCAAATGAAGAGATCACACGCTTGGCTCAGGAAAAAGCCGGTGAAATTATTTCGGCTGCACAAACAAAAAGCCGTGAAATGCGTAAAGCCGCGCAAGAATTTGTTGATGATCTTATGCGCAGAGCTGACGAAGGACTTACTGAGAATCTTGCTGAAATCAGAAAAACCCGCGCTTCATTAAAACAGCAAATCCCTCAGGCTCAAAACAAAAACCAATAATTATTGGTTTTTAATTCAGTTAGGCACTTTATAGTCGAACATCATTATGGGTTTGACTATAAAGTGCCTAAATTTTTTTAAAAAGCAACCACAGTTCTGTTTGGAACCATGGTTGCTTTTTAAATGCCTTATATTTAAATGATTTTGATAAATGTTTTGATATCCGAACGCCGTACAACAAAGCATTAGCCTTTTATTAGACCTTTTCCTAGTTAATAAATGCGTCATGAACTGCAGTTACTGCCCTGTCCGCTTCGTTAACATCTATTAAAACCGATATTTTAATTTCACTTGTGGAAATCATCTGAATGTTAATGCCGGCGTCATATAACGCTTCAAACATTTTTGAAGCAACGCCCGGATGTGTTTCCATGCCTGTTCCAACAACTGAAATTTTTGCAACGCTCTCGTCATGAACAATTTTGCTGTAGTTCATTGAGCTACTGAGCTTGTTTACAGCCGCAACTGCTTCCTTGCACTGATCTTTTGATACGGTAAAGGAAATATCTTTTGTTCCATCGCGCCCTACAGACTGCAAAATTATATCAACATTTACCTTTGCCTGTCCCAGCGCATTAAAAAGTTTAAAAGCAGTTCCAGGATAATCTTTAAGACCAACAACCGATATCCTGGAAACATTTTTATCACATGCAACACCGCGAATCAACATTTTTTCCATTTTCACCGTCTCCTTAACAACCGTTCCCGGTTTATTTTCAAGGCTCGAAAGCACTTCAAGCTCAACATTATATTTTTTTGCCATTTCAACAGACCTGTTATTCAAAACCTGCGCCCCCAGAGTTGCAAGTTCAAGCATTTCCTCATAGGTTATTTCATCCATTTTTTTGGCAGTTTTAACCTTGCGCGGATCTGCTGTATAAACGCCGTCAACATCGGTATATATCTGGCAAAGATCAGCTTTTAAAGTAGCTGCTATTGCAACGGCGCTTGTATCGGATCCTCCCCTGCCCAGCGTTGTAATATCATCATATTTATTTATACCCTGAAAGCCTGCAACAACAACAATGTTTTTTCTGGCAAGTTCGGATTTGAGCCTTTCTGTTTCAATTTTTTTAATTCTTGCAAACGAATAATTGGAATCGGTCTGAAATCCAGCCTGCCAGCCCAAAAGCGAAACTACCGGGAATCCAAGCTTTTCAATTGCCATGGATAAAAGAGCTATTGAAATCTGCTCACCGGCAGATAAAAGCATATCCATTTCTCTTTTGGAACCGCCGCTTGGATTTATTTCCTTTGCTTTTTCTATAAGATCATCGGTTGTGTCTCCCTGTGCGGAAACAACCACAACAATATCGTTGCCCTTTTTATAATCTTCGGTAACAATTCTTGCAACATTATTTACCCGTTCTGCATTAGCAACAGAACTGCCTCCGAATTTTTTAACTATTAAAGACATATCTATTCCTCCAAATTTATAACAGAAGTTGCTTCAGCGCCTTTAGAATCAACAGAAAGCTCACAAACTTCCCAACCTGCAAAATCTTCTTTATCAAGTATTTTTCGAATTTCTTTAGAAAAATTATTGTCATTATTATTAATTATTGCCATAATAGTGGATCCTGCACCGCTTATATAAACTCCAAGTGCTCCAAGATCATACGCTATTTTAAACACCCTGTCAGAACCGCTTATAAATCCCATGCGGTACTGCTGATGAAGCATGTCATCTGTAGATACTTTTAAGTTTTCAAGTTTACCGCTGAAAAGCGAAGCGGTTATAAGCGCAGCCCTTGAAATATTGTAAACCGCGTCGTTTCTTGAGATATTTGTGGGTAATACCGACCTTGCCTGTGCGGTAGGAAGAGAAAACGGCGGTATAAGCGCAACAAACTTTACATGCTTATCAACCGGAACACTTACCGAATAAACCTTTCCCCTATCAATAGCGCATGTTACAAGTCCGCCCAGAATTGCAGGGGTAGTATTATCCGGATGGCCTTCCATTGCCGCTGAAATGTTTATAAGCTCTTTTGTGCTTACTATGTTATTAAGTAATGCGTTTGCACCCAACAGTCCTCCCACAAGGCAGGCGGACGAACTTCCAAGCCCTCTGGCCATTGGTATATCACTTTTTTGATAGATTTTAATTCCGTTAAATTTCCTGCCGACAATATCATATAAATGGGAGAAAGATTTATATACCATATTATTTTCATCGGTCGGAATTTCTTTTTTGTCCAAAGAAACTATTTCTAATCTATCATATTCCTCAAAATATAATGTGTTATACATTGAAAGTGCAATGCCGAGACAGTCAAATCCCGAACCCATATTCGCGCTTGTTGCAGGAACTCTTACCTTTATCATTTAAATCACCTAAATGCCGAGATTTCTCTATTTCATTACATGCAAAACTACCGCATTTTTAAGGAGAGTGAGCTTTTTTAATTTGTTTAGCAAATTTCCCTGCAAATCGACAGAAGTTATAAATGCAATCTCATTATCTTTATTGCTTTTTGATAAATATATAACATCGCCGAATACTTTAGCTATTTCGTCTTTTGCGCCTTCTACGGCATTTCCTCTTATATAAAATCTTTCTTTAACGGAATTTGCGTCAACTACATACTCCTTGCTTCCGTCCTCCCAGAACAAGTATTTGCGGGTATTTAAATGTTTTACGCAATCGATAACATCGGCAACAACAGCGCTCGCCGTAGGTAATTTTCCGGCGCCCCTTCCGTAAAACATAACATCACCAACAGAATCGCCTCTTACCATAATTGCATTAAATACATCGTCAACACCTGCAAGCTGACTCTCTTTGCTTATAAGTGCCGGATATACAGCTGCGGAAATTCTTCCGTCCTCCATAAGCTTACTGTGCCCCACTAATTTTATAACGCATCCGAAAGAATCCGCAAACTCAACATCCGAGGCAGTGATTTTTCTTATTCCCTCGGTTGACACCTGATTAGGATATACATGTTTGCCGAATGATATTGACGACAGTATGCATATTTTTCTGCATGCATCATGTCCGTCAATATCTGCCGAAGGCTCGCGCTCGGCATATCCCAGTTGCTGTGCAAGCTTTAATGCATCATCAAACTGCATGCCCTCTTTAAACATTTTTGTAAGTATAAAATTGGTTGTGCCGTTTAAAATTCCAACAACCTCATATAAATCATTTGCAGCAAGGCACTGTGCAATGGGTCTTAAAACCGGGATTCCTCCGCCAACGCTTGCTTCAAAAAGAAAATTGACATTATTGTCAGCGGCAATCTTCAAAAGCTCGGCGCCAAAAGCTGCAACAAGTTCTTTATTTGAAGTAACAACGCTTTTCTTATTTTCAAGACAAGCCTTTACAAACTCATAAGCCGGGTGCAGTCCTCCCATAACTTCGGCAACAACCTTGACAGAATCGTCACCGAGTATGATATCAAAATCCTTAATAAATTTATCACTGTAGCTAAGACCGGGGAAATCTTTTAAATCCAAAATATATTTAATATTTATTTTGGTCTTTGCTTTTTTTTCGATATTTTCCTCATGGCTCAACAAAATTTCAGCAACTCCTGAACCTACAACCCCATGACCTAAAACCGCAATATCTATCTGAGACATTATTTTTCCTCCATTATTCTATAAAAATAAAAATCCGTATTAAGGGGTATGCGATTCATCAATAACCTGTCTTATTGAAATAACCCCGTTAATTTTTTTAAGGCGAAGCAGAAGTTTTTCCAAATCATCAAAATCCTGACTGCATCTAAACGATACAGTAACCGACGCCACACCATCCGACGGCATACCTTGATTGATAGTTAAAATATTCACCTTCATGTCGTACAAATCAGAAATAAATTTAGACAACACACCGCTTTTATCTTCAAGCACTGCGGAAAGGTTAATAATTTTTCCAACGCTTCCCTCAGAGCATAAAAAAACCGAATCTTTGTATTTATAAAAAGCGCTTCTGGAAATACCGCATTGTCTTGCAGCGTCAGACGCGCTTTTTGCCTTTTTGCAAAGCAGAAGTTTTTTTGCCTTTGCAACCTTTACAAAAATTTCAGGTAATGCAGATTTCTTAACTAACAAAAAATCAGAATTTTCCAATATGTCCACCACCCGTAAACATATGTATTTCAACAGATAAAAATATACCATATTTTTGTCTGCTTTTCAATATCCTTTTTTTAAAATATCTTCTTTAAATTCAAGGTTTACTATGCAATATAACTAAAAAAATTAATTTAGTGCTTGATAGATAGCTAAAATTAAGTTATTATATATAAAAGGGGTGTAAAAATGACTACCGAATCAAGAAAAAAATTTTTAATTGACATTGCTTTTTTTGCTGTTATAGGCGTAATGATATATTTAGCGTTTAAAATGCTTTCTGCATATCTTTTGCCGTTTGTTATCGGCATAGCCGCATCTTTTCTCGTTCAGAAACCTGTTAAAATAATAAGTAGTAAAACCAAAATTTCGAAAGGTTTTGCAACCGTATTTCTTGTAGTTTTAACATACTTTGCACTGCTTGCTTTAATGATACTTATAGGATATCTGCTTTACAACATCGTTTCTGCCGTTGCGGGATTTTTTCCGAAATACGCCCCAATCATCACCGAGGCACTTGGAAAAATCAGCACTTCTTTATCCTTATTTATGAACGATTTGCCTGACTCGGTATCTGGTTTTTTAAACGAAATGCCAAACAAACTTATTACTTCCCTTTCTTCATACGCAACAAAGCTGCTTTCAACAACCGCCGCAGCAGTTGCAAAAAGCGTACCGGGTATAATTATCAGTATTATTGTAACCGTTGTTGCCAGCTGTTACACTGCTAAGGATTATGATAAAATAATTAAATTTGCACATAATCAACTTCCTAAAAAAACCTGGGATATTCTTATAACAATAAAAGAACTGCTTGTCACAAATGTTTTTAAAATACTTAAGGGATATTTTTTCTTAATGATGCTTACATTTGCAGAACTTTTTGTTGCACTTACCATTATCGGTCAAAAAAACGCTCTTATGTTGGCGGCAATAATCAGCATTGTGGACATTCTTCCCGTTTTGGGAACCGGAACAGTGCTTATACCCTGGGCTTTGTTCTGCCTTGTAACCGGAAAAATTGTTACGGCAATTTGCTTAATTGTAATATATGTTGTTATAACAATTATACGCAACTTCCTTGAACCGAAGGTTATTGGTGTTCAAATCGGTCTGCATCCGCTTATAATGCTTGTATCAATATTCTGCGGATACAAACTTATGGGATTCTTGGGAATATTTATTCTTCCCATGACGCTTATAGTTATTATTGAGCTTAATAAACAGGGCAAAATAAACATTTTTAAGAAAAAAGAAGATGAAGCTTTAAGCAATTAAATCAAGTTTTAAACAATTAAATTGCCTAACATTTTAAGGTCCGTTCAGAAAAGAATCACCTTGTAAATAAAGATTTATAATTAAAAGGTCGCAAATTGCGGCCTTTTTGTTTTTTAAAGTAATAATTTCTTATGTTTTTGAATAAATTTAATCAGGAACCGATTAATAAGGAGAGATTATTATGGATTGTAAAATCACAAACTTTGAAGTAACAACAAATGAAGTTTGTTTAAGCCAAACCGCTGAAATACCAATAGAAACCGATCTGACGGTATCGGAAAAAAATGATGACATAAAACGCATACTGAAATGCATTATTACACCTTATATATCTTCAAAGCAAACAAACTCAAATATGCTGACTATTGAAGGAGCGGCAAATATAACCGTGATTTTTTTGGGAGCCGACGGTTTAATTTATTCAGAATCCAATGATGTTCCTTTTAAAAAATCATTTGAATCGACAAAAGAAATTGACGGCGGACACATTAACATAAGAACAAACACAGTCATTAATTACTGCCGCGATATAACCGAAAGAAAAATAGGTATTAAAGCCTATATAAAGGTTGATGTACGCATAACGAATCCTAAAAAGAGCGAAATTGTTTCGGACATTGATTGTAAAAATTTCGAAACATTAAAGGGAAACATAAATGTTTCGAAATCTATTTCAAGAGAAGAAAAATCGGTTATTATCGATGAAGAATTAAACATTCCGCAGAATCTGCCGGCGATTGACAGAATTATAAGAAGAAACGCCAAAGCTCAAATCACCGAAACAAAAGCTCTGAACGGAAAGGTAATAGTTAAAGGAAATCTTTCGATTGTTGTTATTTACTGCGATGCTGATAATGCAATGCAAAAGTTTTCATCGGTTTTGCCATTTAATCAAATTATAGATATGCCGGATATAACGGAAGAATGTGAATGTGACAGTTCGGTTGAAATATGCAGTTTAAATATATCACCACGCACTGATCAAAGCGGAAATGTAACAAGCATCATGATTGTAAGCAAACTTAACATAACCTCAAATGCTGTATGTACCGGTGAAGTACCAATGATATTTGACGCATATTCAACAAAATACAAATCAAATATTGAAATGAACAGCATTAAATTTACCCGCATTGCAAAGCAGGTTGATGAAACCTTTTTATGCAAAAAAAGAATTTCCGCCAACGGAAATGTTATAGACAGTATTCTGGATTTCTGGTGTGATCTTACAAGTTGCTCAACAAAATTTTCGGAAAATACAATGACGGTTTTCGGTTCCCTTACTATAGGAGCAATAATTACGGATCCTAACGGAATTATTGACTGTTTTGACAGAATAATCGATTTTGAATATCCGGTAGAACTAAATGAAAGCCTTTCCTCTCCTTTTGCAACTCCTATGATAGATGTGCAGAATTTGAATTACAGCTTAATAGGAAACGGTGAGATTGATGTTAAGCTGGAACTTAAAGTCGCCGTTACGGTTTACAATGCAGATAGCAAATCTTTGATTACTTCCGCTGAAGTTACCGACGAAAAGATTGAATCCGATGATCCCTCTTCCCTTATTGCGTACTTTGCCGAAAAAGGCGAAAACATATGGGAAATATCCAAAAAATTCCTTGCAAACCGAAATGAATTTTTAGAGCTGAACGGTATTACTGAATCGGTTGTAGAATCTCCCAAAATGCTTTTAATACCCAGAATGTAGTATAAAAAATCAGAGCATGTAAAAATGCTCTGATTTTACTTTTGTATTCACTTATCCGATGAAACAAGATTTTTTTCACAAATAGAACCGTTTGCAAATGCAACTGCATTTTCAAGGGTTATCTCGCTTATTGCTTCTAACGCCTCATTTGTTAAAAAGCCCTGATGAGAAGTAATTATTACATTAGGAAATGATAAAAGTCTTGCGGTTACAGAGGTTTCCATAATGTCGTCTTCCCTGTTTTCAAAAACATTATTAGACTCTTCCTCATACACATCCAAACCAACACCCGCAAATTTGTGATGCCTAATTCCCTTTATCAAATCTTCAGTGCTTATCAACGCTCCGCGGGAAGTGTTTACAAGTATTACTCCGTCTTTCATGCGCTCAATCGCATCCGTATTTATCATATGATATGTGCTGGTCAAAAGAGGACAATGAAGAGATATTAAATCGCTCTTTTCAAGCAGTTCGTCTAAAGAAACATATTTAACAAAATCCAAAGCGGGATTTTTATATTTATCAAATGCTATAACATTCATACCTAGTCCGTTGCAGATTCTTGAAAAGGCAGCGCCGATTTTGCCGGTGCCTATAATTCCGGCAGTCTTTTTATAAAAATTCATTCCGGTAAGTCCCATCAGGCTGAAATTGTTTTCCCTTACCTTAATATATGCCTTGTGAATATGGCGGTTTACAGCAAAAGCCAAAGCCATTGCATGCTCTGCAACCGCTTCGGGTGAATATCCCGGAACACGCAAAACAGTAATATTATATTTTTTTGCCGCGCTTAAATCAATATTATTATATCCGGCACATCTAAGCAAAATAAGTTTAACTTTATTTTCATAAAGAGTCTTTATAACTTCGGCATTAACATCCGAAGCAACGAATACGCAAACCGCGTCATACCCATTTGAAAGAGCCGCGGTCCTCTTTGAAATGTCAGTTTTCAAATATTCAATATCAAGATTTTCGTATCGCTTTGCTACCTTTTCAAAACATTCTTTGTCATAAGGTTTTGTATCATAAAAAAGTATTTTCATTTTTTCTCCTGCTTATTAAAATTACTTATTCTTAAAATTATTATTTATTTTTACTTATCACTTATTCTTTTGGCGGTGGACATCATATTTTCCGCAAAGATTGCGTATCCGCATGTACAATCATCAATAAAAACATGGGTAACCGCGCCTATAAGTTTTCCGTTTTGAATAATAGGGCTGCCACTCATTCCCTGAATAATACCGCCGGTCTTTTCAAGAAGTTCTTTATCTGTTATGCGGATAATCATATTCTTTGTTATATTATTATTATAAGATATTTTCTCTATTTTACAAGAATAAAGTTTAGGTTTTCCATTGCTTTCAACAGTTGTAAGTATTTTGGCTTCGCCCTTTTTAACCTCCTGTTTTAAAGCAATCTTTGCAATATCCGCTGCATTAAATTCTTCATTTGAGACTGCATAAACCCCCGTTTCGGTATTAGCAAGCAATTTACCGATTGTGGTTTTGTTAAACCTGCCTTTAATTTCTCCCGGCGTTCCGGAAACACTTTTTGTTATATCAATAATTTCGGCATTAACCAGTTCTCCGCTTTTTAAGGATAAAATTTCACCGGTATCGCTGTCACAAATCCCATGTCCCAAACCGCATGTGATTTTATTTGCCGGACTGTAAAATGTCATTGTTCCTATACCCGCGCTGCTGTCACGAACCCAAATTCCGGTTTTGTACTGTCCTGAAGAATATGAAAGTTTAGGATTCACCTTCGAAACGAATTCTTTTTTGTTCCTTTTAACCTTAAAATTCAAAATTTTTCCGGTGCTTTTTTCAATTACATCCGCTACCTCTTCATTTGAATGAACATTTATGCCGTTAATAGAAACAATAACATCCCCCACTTTAAGCCCCGCATCCTTAGCAGGATATACATATCCGTTTTCCGTATCCACGCTGTCAATGTTAATAATCATAACACCATCGGTATATATTTTAATTCCAAACGGCTTTCCTGACGGCACAACATAACTTTCATTTAAAATTACAACTCCGGCTGATTTTACCGGAATAAACCCAAATGCTTTTATATTAACCGTATAGCTTAAATTATCATATTCATTTTTGGCCACTTTAAATGATTTATCAGCGCTTTCCTTTACCGAAACAGGTATTTTGCTTTCAATTACAAAATCTTTTTTTGAAACAACATTGAAACTGTCCGGAAGGTAGTTAGATAAATAAGCAACCGAGGACATTGAAAAAACCGAAAACAAAAATGAAAGAATAAAAATCGGTTTTAAAATTGTTTGTTTAAATTTTTTTCTCATTGCAAATTCTCCTTCTGCTTGCAAAAATAATATATGTAATGAGAAAAATATTAGTATAAAACAATTTTTCCAAAATATAAAATTATAAGAATTTTAAATGGGAAGTTCGCAAGTGGAATATAATATACCAAAATTTTAAAAATTTAATTTCCGTAAAAAATGCTTTTAAAGGCGTTTTTTTGTTTTTTTGTTGATTTTATAAAACATTCAAAATTAACAAGTATCGAATCATTTCCTATTACCTCTATGTTTTCCCAAGGTATTACTATATCCTCCTCTCTTGAAAACAGTCCCAGTCCTTTTGCCCTTCCGGTTATTACTATTGCCGTAATTTGGCCTGTTTGCGGATCAAATTCAATATCATTTACAAATCCTATAACTGCACCGTCTTTAATTGAAACAACCTGTTTATCTCTAAGTTCAATAATTCTGCATGCCATAAAATTCACAAAATTGAAAAAATCAATTTTCTCCCTTCTTATAATGTACAATAGTTTTGTAAAATTATTAT
>CAKSDA010000034.1 GCA_934444895.1 uncultured Eubacteriales bacterium
TATCGTGCCGATGATTCCTATTTCGATTATGCCGAATCCTTTTTAAACAACGGAATATCCGTAGAACAACTTGCAAGAGCGATGCAGCTTGGAAAGCTCGGCGAACAGATTGTACTGAAATCCAAGTTTGCTTTTTCACGCATTCAATTTGAAGGATTTGATGTTGCTGAAAAAGAAGAGTTTTACATTTTGCGCAAAGCAAGAGACGATGAAGCGAATGGACTTTACCTTGAAATGCTTGAAGAAGAAAGCGACGGCTTGTATATACAGGATATCATAAGAGGAGGGATAACAAACGATGATTCACGCATACCAAGAAATATATCTGAATAAGGCACAATCGGTATTGGGGGATGCTTTTGATTACGCAATAAATACCTGCGGAATTGCGGGCAAGGATTTTATCAAACTTTTTTTGGCGAGTACCGCCTGCGGTCGCATGGAAAACGGAGAACCGACCTATATAGCAGGAAAGAGCGGCATAGAAATTGTTTTGGAAATTGTTTCAGAAACAATGAATAAAGAAATCACCAAGGAACCCGGGGAACATTTCGGGCGTTCTAAGGAATATTGGATAGGGTGGGCAGTGGCCTACTATCAATGGTATTCTTGCAGAAAATACAGCGAAATCTTCAAAGTTCTTTCTTTTGATGATCTCAGTCAGATGTACTATACACTCCACGAGGCAGACATTACGAAATTCGTAGATATCGTAAATGAACGCATGCACGAGTATTTCCCTGAAACAAATTTGAAACGCATTCGTGTGGCATACGGCTGCACACAATCCGAGCTTGCGACGAAGGCAGATGTAAGTCTTCGTTCCATTCAAATGTACGAACAGCGAAACAAAGATATCAACAAGGCAAGCGTTGATACGGTATATCGGCTTGCCAAAACACTTGGTTGTACAACGGAAGACTTAATGGAAAAATAAAAGATTTAGAATTGTGTTTTGTTATCCCCTTTCTTAATGTACATTTGTGGGATAATGGGTATAACAAACAATGACAGTGATATGCCTTACTTTGTTCGGCGTGATATTTTTGCCTGCGGCAAAAGTGATATTGCACCGTTGGCGCAGTGATATTATATTCGCCCTATAAACTGCCGTAAGGCAATAACACTCGGCGAAGCCGAATATCACTGCGAAGCAATAGAACTCGCCGACAGGCGAATAGAACTGAAAAAGCACTTGCAAATACAAGTGCTTTTTCTGGCTGCTGCGAACTGTAATGATACCAACCTGTTTTGGGTATATCGCATTTCGTCTGTTTTCATATTTTTCGTGATATGCCTCACTTCTTCACTATTCATTATTACTTCTTATTTCCCAAAGCCCTAAAGGCTTTTTAGGGAATAGTGAAGAGTGAAAAGGTAATAAGTAAAGCCCCAAAGGCTTGCACCTTTAGGGCTTTGGTGGGAGCGGGTGGATTCGAACCACCGAAGTCGAAGACAACAGATTTACAGTCTGCCCCCTTTGGCCACTCGGGAACACTCCCATATTTTAAAATGTATGCGCTAAAATGGAGCTGGTGGACGGACTTGAACCCCCGACCTGCTGATTACAAATCAGCTGCTCTACCAACTGAGCTACACCAGCAAATGTAGCGCTCAAATAATATACCACAAAAAAGCCTTTAAGTCAAGGGGTTTGTCTTATTTTTTTCAAAAGTTGACTTTTGCCGATTTTACTGTATACTAAAGTATATAATTTGTTGATTTTATTAATGCGAACAAACAAAAGGGCGGTGAGTAAATGGAAAATATTTATCCCTATTTTTTTGCGGTTGCAAGGTGGATCTGCGCGTTTCTTTCGCTGTCTTTCATCATATCCTGGTACCGCCTTTATAAAACCGCGCCTCAAATTTCCCCTGCCCTTGCAAGCCTTTCCACATCGGACGGAATTAACATTAACATATATGCAAGAGAAAATATTTTGGGAAGAGGCAAAAAAGCGGATATTATGATCCCGGTGTCAGGCGTTTTAAACCGCCACGCAATTATTTTCTTTCAAAAAGGATCCTGGTTTCTTGCACCCTGCGATGGCAAAATTTCAATTAATCTTCAGAATGTAAGTCAGCCGGCACCGCTTGAATATGGAGACAAAATAGGAATTTCCGACCAGACCCTTGTGTTCAAACGGTATGTCTGTGAGGATATTTCCTCTGTGCGCCGCAAGAGGGGCGGAGCCTGTCTTTTCGTACTTTCCGCTTTTCAGCTGCTTGTAGGCGCCGAAATATTGCTTAAATATTCAAACGGTCTTAATTCATCCGTGATTCTCGCCTTTATAGGTCTTATTCTGTGCCAGTGGATATACTTTTTAATAGGCCGCCTGTTCGAAAATTTTACTATGATATGTGAACTTCCGGTTTTATATCTTTCCACAATAGGCCTTGCAATTTGCTCTTGCCATGCGCCGGGGCTTGTTACAAGGCAGGCGCTTTATTATATTATAGGCTTCGCTCTTTTTACGGCAATGTCTGTAATACTGCGCTTTTCCGACGCAGTATTTAAACTGCAAAGAGTGATTATGCTTTGCTCTTTGGCTTTGCTTTACATAACGGCAATTTTCGGAGTAAAAATAAACAGTTCTAAAAACTGGTTAAAGCTGGGGCCCATATCTTTTCAGCCTTCGGAGTTTGTAAAGGTGGCCTTTGTTGTGGCAGGGGCGGCAACCCTTTATACAATTGTAAAAAAACCTGCAAGGCAGCTGGAGTTTTTCATATATTCCGTTTTGTGCATGGGTGCCCTTGCAATAATGCTTGATTTTGGCGCTGTGGCAATCTTTTTTATCGGAATGATTACAATTCTAACAATACGCCTTGTAAATCCGTTCATAATAGGCGGCATTTGCGGCGCTTCGGTTTTGGGAGCCGCAGGAGTTATTCTTATATACCCCTATATTGCAAAACGATTCAGCGTTTGGCTTCACGCCTTTGAATATGCTGATTCTACCGGTTATCAGCAAACACGCACAATGATAGCTTCGGCCAGCGGCGGACTTTTGGGAGTCGGAGGCGGACAGGGAAAACTTTCAAAGGTTTCTGCCGCCGAAACAGATCTCGTTTTCGGAATAATCGGAGAAGAATGGGGCGGCATTTGCGCCCTTACAGCTGCGCTTTGCATTGTGGCGCTTGCCATGTATGCATATAAGCTTGCAAAACGCTCGGATTCAATGTATCATCGAATAACCGTTTCAGCAGCCGCCGCAATGATACTTTTCCAGTCGGCACTTAACATTTTTGGCTCGCTTGATTTACTGCCGCTTACCGGAGTGACCCTTATATTTGTAAGCAGAGGCGGATCTAGCCTTATAGCCACATGGATGATGATGTCCTTTTTTAAGGCGGCAGAGCTGCAGAAAAAACCTGTTAATAATTGGGGGTATGAGGAATGAAACAATCTCTTAAACGAACCGTTTTAATTCCGATTCTTACCTTTGCGTTTATTGCTGCGCTGGGACTTTATTACTTTAATTTTGCCGTATACGGAGACAAATGGGCTACATATCCGGCAAACCGCCATATATATACAAACGGCGTGCTTACAAAGGCCGGAGTGATTACCGACGCAAACAATACTGTTTTGGCATCAACACAAGACGATAAGAGGGTATATAATAAGGACAAAAATATAAGGATGGCCACCGTTCACGCCGTAGGAGACAAAAAGGGCTATATCGCAACCGGCATACAGGCGGCATATCTGGATTACCTTTGCGGATATGATATTGTAAACGGAATATATAACATAAGCGGTGAGGGTAACAATATTGAGCTTACACTGGACTCTCAAATATGCGTAACTGCCCTTAAAGCACTGGGAAACAATTCCGGAACGGTTGGCATTTATAATTATGAAACCGGAGAAATAATATGCATGGTAAGCACCCCTACATTTGATCCGGAAAGCGAAAAAGAACCGAGCGGAAAGGGCGTATATATGAACCGTTTTTTGTCCGGAGTTTATGCCCCCGGATCCATATTCAAGCTTGTAACGGCTTTGTCGGCTCTTGAAAATGTAAATGATGTTGAAAATATGCGCTTCAGTTGCAGCGGCGGAGTTACAATAGGGGGCGAATGGCTCAGCTGCCTCGGCAGGCATGGTGAGCTCGGAATAAAAAATGCTCTGATGCATTCCTGCAATGCCTTTTTTGCTCAAACAGCTTTAAAAGTCGGCCGAACAAATCTAACAAAGACCGCACAAAAGGTCGGTTTTAACAAAACTCTTAAGTTGGATGGAATCCCGTGCGCAAAAAGCAGATATGATGTCGGAAAATCAAATGATATTGACTTCGGCTGGTCCGGGATAGGACAGTATACCGATCTTGTAAACCCATATCAGTATTTGACATTTATGGGCGGAATTGCAAACGGCGGGAAAAGCGTTACTCCCCATATAGTAAGAAAAATAACTGCGCCGTCCGGATTTGTGCTTAAAAAGGCGCATACATCCAAAACAACCCTTATGAGCGGCCAAACTGCCGAAATACTATCCCAAATGATGAGAAACAATGTTATAAAAAACTACGGAGACAGCCGCTTTTCCGGCCTTGAGGTGTGCGGAAAAACCGGAACCGCAGAGGTTGGCGATAATGCCACTCCCCATTCCTGGTTTACGGGATTTTGCAAAAACCCGGATACGCCGTATGCTTTCACAATAATTGTGGAAAATGCCGGTGCCGGAAACGGAGCGGCAACAAGAATTGCATCTACTGTACTAAAAAGAATTCAAAAAAACAGCTAAAAGCAAAATTAAAACCTCAGAAATAGAAAATCCCGTCTTCTAACGGCGGGATTTTCTTTCTCTCTCAAATAGCAATTGACAAACAAAGATAAGCCCAAAACTGCCTAAAGATTGTTGTTTTGGGCGGGTCCTACGATCAAGAGCTAAAATTAATGTTCATAATAATTCAATGCGCGCTCGTATAATTTTCGGCATTGCTCTTCATCACCGTAACATAAACAATCATCAGCATAGCTCAATATATGAAAGGGCTCTTTCAGTTTTATTTTATCAGGAAATAATGTCCATAAGTTATACATTGCTTTACCAAAGTCAGCAATGTCACTTACTTCATATATAGGCTTAATTTTATTCATTAGTTTTTTACCTAATTCATCGGTGTCAAAAGATAATGTGTTCATTAAGTGATATAAATGCAACATAGCATCTTTAAAAGGCCTTTCTTCCAAATCGATAAAATTTTTATCTTCAGGATTACTAAGAAAAAGGTTATCAAGGATTTCTTGATATTCATTAACTTTTTTATACCCAGCACCATATAACAATGAGTATACAAACAATTCTTCCATATCTTTCCCCCTAATTCAAAAAACAAATGTTAAACAGTTCAACAAATTTGGATTTTTGCCGCTTATTTTAAAACGGGCAACTGCTGCCGGAATATGACTCGTTTTGCTTATTATGAGATTTCCTCTGCATGCACATAATCTCGTATTATACAGGTATGAAATTGTAAGTGTGCCGCTTTGTGTTTTTATCATTTAAAGTTGACTTTTTTGCGATTTTTTCCTATATTCATTCGGTGAAACCCCGGTGCTTTTTTTGAACATTTTATATACATATGTAGCGTTGCTTATGCCCAGAAGCTCCGACATTTCTTCAATGGTAATATCGCTGTGCTCAAGCATATATTGCATAGCTTTGATTTTTAGGTTCGTTCTGTATTGAACGGGACTTTTTCCCAAATATTTTTTGAAATTTCTCCTAAATCCGGTATTGCTTATATTACATATGGAGGCGATTTCCTCTATTGATATATCACTGAACGGATCTTGCTCAATAAGTTTAATTCCCTTTGCTATTGCAGAGTAATCTTTATTCAGCATCTTGGAGTTGCTTTTTCCTAATATTGAAAGCACTTCATAAACACCTGACAAAATATTTACAGGAGACTTAATCGGTTCTTCATATCTTCGAACCACATCTTTTATAGCATGGGGCAGCATTGCCGGAAAAGGTGTGTCTATTAGGAAAGGGCGCTTTGCAAGCGAATAATGCCTGTTGCCGATTTTTATATGAAATTCGATCAGATATGCGTCCTGGTCGGAAAGATTGCATTCGCTGTTAAAAATGGTGTAATTGCTTCCCTCCGGCAAGCAAACGATGCTGTTTTGCGATGCGAAAAATGAAGAGCCGTTTTCGCTCAGATCGGTATAAACACCGCTGCAGCCGTTTAATAAAATAATGCCGTTTATTTCTCTTGGACATCCGTTGGTATAGGTGACGCCCTTTGTCCATTTTTGTCGCTCTGCACAGATATCGGTTATAGTAACATTTTCTAAGTATAAATCCTCAAATGTTATGTAATTTAACTCTTTCATAATAGATCTCCCTGACAGTAAAAATAATAAGGGATTGGCAGTTAAACATAAATCCTTTCCAAAGTACCAATTAATAATAACATATTATAAAGATTAATGCAAAGAAATTGGTCGAAAAGTATAGTAAATTGTGCCGAAAAGTTTATTTACAGATGCCGGCCTCAGGCGTATCATATAGTTAGGCTGGCGAGAGCCAAATTTGTTACAATTTCGCTTGTCGCCTTTGCAAGGCATGGGATTATAAATTGTTGGGGCCCTTAAATACCGCGCAGATGAAAGGAAGAGTTTTATGAATAATGTTTACAATACATCTCCAAAAGATTTAATTTCTTCTTCAAGAATACCGATTTCGGTTAAAAATGATCCGTATGAGATATATATTGAATTTGCTCTTGAAATGTTAATGGAGATAATAAAAAACAATAAGGCAAATAAAAATACGGTTTTGATTTGCCCTTGCGGTCCGGTCGCACAATATCCGATTTTTGCCCGCTTGGTAAACAAACTAGATGTCAGTCTCAAAAAAACATGGATTATTAATATGGACGAATACCTGGCCAAAGGGGACAGACGGATCGAAGATAAAGAACCATTTTCATTTGCAGGCATTATGAATGAAAATTTGTATAGTAAAATCAGAGAAGATCTTATTATGCCGGTTGAACAACGGATTTTTCCGGATCCGGAAAACATCGGCTATATCCCTGAATTAATTGAACGATTAGGTGGAGTTGATATTGCGTTTGGCGGCGTTGCACTAAACGGCCATGTCGCATTTAATGAGCCGGAGCCGGAATTGTCCGTAAAGGAATATTCCGAATTGCCCACAAGAATTGTAAATTTAAGCGCCGAAACCAGGATTAAAGACGCAATCTTAAGCAGAGGCGGCGCGGTCGACACGGTTCCTGCCAGGGCCATAACAATAGGCATGAAAGAGATACTTTCCGCCGGAAAGATACGCCTTTCAATGATGAATCAAATGCAGCGCGCCGTAATTCGCAGGGCGTGCCTTGAAAAAGCAAGCGCGGCTTGCCCGGCATCTTTGTTGCAGCTGCATGATGATGCTGCGTTTTTGGTGCTTGAAACCGTAGTAAAAAAACCTTTTTAGGTTTTTGATAGTTGTGTTGTACTCGAGAACAAGCAATTTTTTGTCAGGCGCATCATACAAAGCTTAAAATAATGGCTTATTGTAAGCTTTGAGGATGTGAAAGGGCAGAAAATTACCGTTACACAGCAGTTCGTCCTAATGATTGCAACACTTGAACAATATAGAAAAACGAAAAAAAGCAGTATGCCCTGTATTTTTTAAAGGCCGCGCAGAGTATTAGGAGGTTGGAAAAGTGCCTATGAAAAACAAAGTCTGGATCGGAAACGGCACGGTTGTGCTTGAAAATAGAGAATGTAATAACGGTTCGGTATTATTTGAAAACGGGAAGATACTTGAGATTAATAAACCCTGCCCGATAGATGCTCAAAAAGTGGATGCTCATAATGGCTATATTTTGCCGGGCTTTGTTGACATTCATCTGCATGGCGGCGGCGATTTTGATTTTATGGATGGTTCTCCGGAAGATTTTATTAAAGTAGCAAAGGCACATTGCGAACACGGAACAACGGCAATGTGCCCTACCACAATGACCTGTGACGATGAGCTGTTGGAACACATAATTCAATCTTATAAAGCAGCGTTGAAACTGCCGAATAACGGTGCGCATTTCCTTGGGCTGCATTTGGAGGGACCGTTTTTTTCTTCCGGCGGAAAGGGCGCTCAACCTGTTTCAGAGCAACGCATACCCACAAGAGAATTTTTGGAACATATTATTCGTATCGGCGAAGGTAATATAATTCGTTGGGATGAATCACCTGAACTTCCTGAAACAAAGCTTTTCGGTGATGTAATGAAGGAAAATGGAATTATGGCTTCCATTGCACACACTATGGCAACCGCAGAGGAAGCCAACAGCGCTTTTGAATGGGGATTTTCTCATATAACGCATTTTTTCTGCATTACTTCGTCCGGTCAAAAAATCAATGGAATTTGCCATTCCGGCGTGAATGAAGCAACCCTAATTAATGATAATATTACCGTAGAGCTGATCGGTGACGGCAGACATATTCCAAAAGAACATATGCTGCTTGCCTATAGGATAAAGGGCGCAGATAATATGGCGCTTATTACCGATGCCATGCGCGCTGCCGGCACAAACGATACCGAAAGCGTTTTAGGCGCCAGAAACACAGGTGTTCCGGTTGTGATAAAGGACGGTGTGGCGCAACTGACAGATTTATCATTTTATGCCGGCAGTGTTGCTACTATGGATAGAGTTTTAAGAGTGGCGCATATGGAATATGGTATCCCTTTGACCGATACTGTTAAAATGATGTCGCTGACTCCTGCCCGCCTGGCTTTTTGCGATAATTGCAAGGGAAGCATATCTGTTGGAAAAGATGCGGATATTGTAATTATGAACGAGAATTTTTATGTAGAGAAAGTATTTGTAAACGGCGTTTTGCAGGTTAACAACATATAAAAACATTTAAATAATTAGGCCGGCGATTATCGCCGGCCTAATTGCAGTTTGACAAACCGAAATTATATTATCGGTTATAGCTGAACCCAGAACCGTTTAACAGTAACTTTTTCGTAAGGGTCATATAATTCATTCTCAAATATGCCACCATTTTTCAAAATAACCTTTTCGGAAGCATGGTTGCCATTATCACAAATACAAAGAATATATTCAAAACCAAACCTTTTTGCAAGTTCCAGTCCTTGCTTTAAAATCTTCGTTGCCAGACCGCGGTTTCGGTCAGAGGGGCGGGTAGCATAACCGATATGCCCACCGTATTTTAGTAGAAATTCCGTTAATTCAAATTTCAGACTAAATACTCCAACCAATCGTGCTCCCTCATAGCAGAGATAAAAGTTCTCTCTCACATACCCTTTAGGCAAAGTCTTTCCGTTATTCCTATTTCGCATTCCGGACAACCATAAGTCATAGTCCTTATAATTTTTAATTCCGATGCATTCGCCGCCGCTTTTTTCAAATTCATCATAGAAGGATAAGACATCATCTCTATTTTGTTCAGTTGGCAAAATAAAATTTAACATATATTCTTCCTCATAAGTTTATATTTGTTTTTCCGTACATTCAGGAAATGGGTAATCAGAAAATGGGTAACCAGGAAATGGGCAGCCGGGGGAATAGGCAGCCGGAATTTTACACCAGCAACATTTTTATCAAATTGCCCAGCAGTTTTATACCATAGAGAATAATTACAGCGCCGCAAATACGGTTCAACCATGTAAGGACACGACTGTTGATTTTGCTGCCAAGAATGTGTACCAAAATTGCCAGACAGCTGAACCAGAAAAAGCTGGCAGAAGCAAATCCGGTAATAAAATACGGCTCACTGCCTGTAGGCAAAGAGGCACGGAAAGCCCCCAACATGAGAGTTCCGTCAATCAAAGCTTGTGGATTCAGCCATGTTACGATAAAAGCAGACCCTATAATTTTCCAAAATGGTTGGTTTACATCTTTGCCTCCGCTTAAATCCGCATCGGAGCGGATAAGGCCAATACCTATGTAAATAACAAGCAACCCTCCTGCACCAAGTATGATTTTCTGCAGCCAAGGCAAAGCCTCCATCAGAGCGCCTGCACCGAGAAAGCAGGCGATTCCAAGGGAAATGTCACAGAAGATAACAACTATAGCAGTCGCTATTGCACGCCTCAGTTTTTGGCTCATAGCACTGTTAATTACAAATAAATTTTGCATACCGATTGGCGCCACATAGGCAAGTCCAAGGGACAATCCTTGAAGATATATTGGTATCATTTATAAATAGACCTCTTTCACAAGTTTTGATTAATTTTTCCGTTAATTTCAGAAAATGGGCAACTCCAACTGGAACTGCCCATTTTTTTAATAAGTTACTAAGTATTGATTATGCAACTTTTTCTTGCCTGCACTTAATTTTTGCATTAAATGATGTAAGCTTGGTGTAAATCGCTGTTTTTTAAGTTTTTATCAAATTAAGTATATCTCGCCTGTTTGGTAAAACGGCACATCTTTACATCATCTTAATAGAGCTTTGCACCTGCCGGAATGTGGTCGTCTACCATCAGAAGATGTAGCTTTTCTTCGCCTTCTTCTTCGTGAATGGCAGAAAGGAGCATACCGCAAGAGTCAATGCCCATCATAGCTCTCGGCGGAAGATTTACAATAGCGATAAGTGTCTTTCCAACCAGTTCTTCCGGCTCATAAAAGCTGTGAATACCGCTTAAAATGGTTCTATCACGCCCTGTTCCGTCATCAAGAGTAAACTGTAACAGTTTCTTTGACTTCGGTACTGCAACACACTCTTTAACCTTTACCGCACGGAAGTCTGATTTTGAGAATGTATCAAAATCAACCATTTCCTCAAATAAAGGCTCAATCTTTACCTTAGAAAAATCAATAATTTCTTTTTCTTCCAAAGCAGACTCTGACGGCTGTGCTGCAGACTGGGCTGCATTGTTTGCTTCGTTCTTTGCCGCTCCCTGCGATTTCATCGTGGGGAAAAGCAAAACATCGCGAATTGCTGCCGAATCGGTAAGCAACATACACATTCTGTCAATTCCGAATCCGATTCCGCCTGTCGGAGGCATACCTATTTCAAGGGCGTTAAGGAAGTCTTCGTCGGTATGGTTAGCCTCTGCGTCACCCTGTTTAAGCAGTTCTTCCTGAGCGGCAAAACGAGCGCGCTGATCTATAGGATCATTAAGCTCTGAATAGGCGTTTGCCATTTCCCATCCGTTCATAAAGAACTCAAAGCGCTCCACATAATCCGGATTTTCCGGCTTACGCTTTGTAAGAGGTGAAATTTCTACCGGATGATCGGTTACAAAGGTCGGCTGAATCAAATGCTCCTCAACATAGGCTTCAAAGAATAAATTAAGAATATCTCCCTTTTTGTGCCTTTGTTCAAAAGCAATGTTGTGCTCTTTTGCAACCTCTCTCGCTTGTTCAAGGGTTGTTATTTCGTTAAAGTCAACACCGGAGTATTTTTTAACCGCGTCAAGCATCGATATGCGCTCAAAGGGTTTTTCAAGATCCATTTCCGTTCCGTTATAAGAAATTTTGGCAGTTCCCAAAACTTCTTTTGCAACATATCTGTAAAGATTTTCTGTAAGGTCCATCATGCCGTGATAGTCGGTATAAGCCTGGTAAAGCTCCATAAGGGTAAACTCAGGATTATGGCGGGTGTCAAGACCTTCGTTTCTGAAAACACGGCCAATCTCATAAACGCGTTCCAAACCGCCGACAATAAGTCTTTTTAGATAAAGCTCTAAGGATATTCTAAGCTTAAAATCTTCATTCAGAGCATTAAAGTGGGTTTCAAAAGGCCTTGCGGCGGCACCGCCGGCATTTGAAACCAGCATGGGTGTTTCAACCTCAATAAATCCGTTTGAATCCAAATAACGGCGAACGGCACTGATAATTGCCGAACGGCGAATAAAGGTTTGCTTTGTTTCGGCATTCATTATTAAATCAACATAACGCTGGCGATAGCGCATGTCGGTATTTGTAAGTCCGTGAAATTTTTCAGGCAGCGGCTGCAGGCTTTTTGAAAGAAGGGAAACTTCGGTTGCGTGTATTGAAACCTCGCCGGTTTTTGTTTTAAAAACAGTTCCTTTTATTCCTATAATATCGCCGATATCCAAAAGTTTAAAACCGGCATATTCGTCGGTTCCTATGTTGTCACGCGCAACATAAGCCTGGATATAACCCTTAAGATCCTGAATATGACAAAAAGAAGCCTTGCCCATAACGCGCTTTGACATTAAACGCCCGGCAACGGACACCTCTTTGCCCTCAAAAAGGTCAAAATTATTTTTTATATCGGAGCTGTGGTTTGTAACATCGTATTTGGTGGTTACAAACGGATCCTTGCCCTGAGACTTAAGATCTTCCAGCTTTTTTCTGCGAACCTTTAAAATTTCATTAAGATTCTCTTCCGGCTTGATTTCGGATGCGACTGTGTTTTTCTCTGACATTTAAATTTCCCTTTCAATAGACCTTATTAGTTGCGCATTATAGACCTTTGTCCTGCAAAAATAAACGCAAGGCCACAATATAAAAATAAAAGGCGGCAACATAAAGGAGTATTTATTACTGCTTTTCAATATCTATAATCTTATAAAAGGTTTTTTCTGCCCCTAAATCAACCTCAACTTTGTCGTTTACTGAATGCCCTATAAGAGCCTTGCCAACCGGCGATTCGTCCGAAATTTTATCGTTCATGGGGTCGGATTCGGCAGAACCGACAATGGAATATGTGAATTCCTCTTTTGTAGATATATCCTTTATTTTGACCTTAACGCCGATAACAACCTTGTCGCCGTTTATTTCGTTTTCGGTAATTATTTCGTAGTTTTTAAGCATTGTTTCAAGCTCAACAATGCGGGCTTCAATCTTGGCTTGTTCGTTTTTTGCGTCGTCGTATTCGCTGTTCTCCGAAAGATCTCCGTAACCTCTGGCAATTTTAATCCTTTCGGCAATGTCCTTTCTTCCGTTTGTTTTTAAATCTTCAAGTTCGTCCTGGTGCTTTTTTAATCCCTCTTCGGTAAATTTATAAATTTTAGACATAATAGAGCATCCCTTTCAATTTGTTGTTTCCGGCGTTTTCCGGTGCTTATTGTTTACGGCGGCGTCTGGTTTTCTGCGCGTTGCGCCGTTTGACTATCAAAAGCCTAAAAATGCAATAGAAGAAAACAGTTCAAACCCATTTTAGGAATGAACTGTATCTATAGTATAACATATATATTATAGTTATTGCTGCCGATAAAGTCAAGAAATTTTTATTTTGCATAATTTGCATAGGCCGGCGAGAGTCGGCTTATCTAACAAAATGCAAAATCAAAGACAAAAAAAGAAAATAAAAATCAAAGACTAGGGCAAAAATCAGGATCATAATTTAAAAAAACATAATTTATAATTTTAAATTAAAGATCAACCGTCATACCGTCATAAGAAACTATGAAACCTTTTTCTTCGGCAATTTTGCACATAGAATCATAGTGAACCTTTCCGTTGTGTGAAAAATGGTTTAAAATGCAAACGGTATCGTTTGTTATTGCGCCGATTTTCCTCAGCCTGTCCCTTGCTTCTACACAAGCGTCAAAGCCCATATGCCCGGACCTTATCGGAAGGATTCCGCAGGTACAGTCAAAAGATACCATATTGAATTTGCAGGAATTCTTTTCAATATATTCCCATGTTTCTTCCGGAAAATATCCTGTGTCATGGGCATAAAGTATGCTTTTGCCGTCCTTTTCGATAATATAAAAAACCGGTTCGCATTCCGGATCATGGTCAGCTTTAAGAGGTGTTATTTTATATCCGTCTGCACAAAATGGTTTATTCGGAACTACCGTCTCGGTAACTAAATAATCGCCCATGGTATAATCCAGCTTGGTTGCAAGGGTTTCAATCCTGTCAACCGAAGGGGCGCTTGCATATACCGTAAGAGGGCTGTTTTTATCCAAAAGGCCTTTAATAGGACTTCTTATAAACATATCGTTGGGGTAAAGGTGATCACTGTGAAAATGGGTAATAATGCAGGTGTTGATATCGGTGTAGTCAATACCATAATGCATTGAGTGAGCAAATGCGTCGGCAGGGAAATCAATTAATATTTTGTTATCGATGATTGCCTGGGTACGCGAGCGTAAATTGCGGCCTTTAGCCTTTCTGCTATATTTGCAAACTTCACATTTACAAAAAAGGGAAGGAACCCCTTCGTATGCCGCTGTTCCCAAATACTGAAATTTCATAATAGCACATCCCCCAAATAAAATTTTTAAACAAACTTAGGCTTTTGGTTATTACCACTATAAAATAAGGCCTAACACGGAATGTGTAGGCCTTGTCTTTGGTCGAGGTGACAAGATTCGAACTTGCGACCTCTGCGTCCCGAACGCAGCGCTCTACCAAACTGAGCCACACCTCGAAATATACATAATAAAAAAGATAGCTTAGATATTATATAAAAATATTTTAGAAAAGTCAACTACTAATTAACGGTATTTGCATAAATTTTTTGTTTTTTGCTCTATAATAAACAACTGTGAAACAACTGCGAGCAGAGGCTTTTGAAAGCAGGCCTCCGCATCCTTTATAAATGCCGAAATTTCGGTTTCATTGTCTCAAATTCTTAAAATATATGGAAAAATGTAGGTTTGTCAATGATGTGTTACAAAAATCAGAAAACCTCGCCGAAGGCTAAAAAGGAATTTAAATAATCGGCG
>CAKSDA010000035.1 GCA_934444895.1 uncultured Eubacteriales bacterium
ATCTAGGAGTGCAGATTGCCATTGTGGTTGGCGGCGGAAACTTTTGGCGCGGCCGTTCAAGCGGCAATATGGATCGCACAAGGGCAGATCATATGGGCATGTTGGCAACGGTAATGAATTCATTGGCACTGGCAGATACTTTTGAACAACTGGGACTTAAGGTAAGGGTCCAAACCGCTATAGAAATGGTTAAGATTGCAGAACCGTTTATTAAAAACAGGGCGGTAAAACATTTGGAGAACGGAAGAATTGTAATATTCGGATGCGGAACCGGAAATCCGTGCTTCTCAACCGATACCGGAGCGGCACTCAGAGCCGTGGAGATCAATGCGGACATTATCTTTAAGGCAACGAATGTTGACGGAGTTTATGACAGCGATCCCAAAAAGAATCCCAACGCCGTTAAGTTTGACAAACTGCCCTATATTGATGTTTTAAACAAAGGCTTGCATGTTATGGACAGTACTGCGGCTTCACTTTGTATGGATAACAATATTAAAATACTGGTATTTAATCTTGATGATCCGGACAATATTCCGAGAGCTGTTCTCGGAGAGCAAAACGGCACGATCGTTGAATAACTATAAATAACTATAAAAGTATGGGCCTGTCTCACTAAGTTGGAATTATTACCGCTTGCCTGCCGGGCGGTAAAAGGGGGAGCAATATAATATGAAAGAGATTCTTACAAACACAGAAACAAAGATGGATAAATCAATAGCGGCACTCGACAGGGAATTTAAGTCGGTACGCGCCGGAAGGGCAAATCCTTCTGTTTTAGACCGAATTACGGTTGATTATTACGGAACACCAACACCGATAAATCAAATGGCTGCCATTTCTGTGCCTGAAGGCAGAGTTTTACAGATACAGCCTTGGGATGTTTCCACATTAAGGGAGATTGAAAAGGCTATTAACACATCGGATATAGGCATAAATCCGCAAAACGACGGAAAGGTAATAAGGCTTATGTTCCCTCCTCTTACTGAGGAACGCCGCCGCGATCTTGTTAAGGATGTGCGTAAAATGGGCGAAGAGGCTAAGGTGGCTATCCGTTCAATAAGAAGAGATGCTTTGGAAAAGGCAAAGGCAAAAAAGAAAAACAATGAAATAACAGAGGACGATTTATCATCTTTGGAAAAAAAGGTGCAGAATCTTACAGATAAGTTTTGCAAGGAAGCCGACGATCTTACCGCGGTTAAAGAAAAAGAAATTCTTGAAATTTAAAAACAGCGGTACGGCGTTTTAGATTCAAGTATAAATGTTTTTGCCCATCCGGTTTTTGCCTGATGGGCTTTTAACAAGGAGTTACAGTATGCTTTTTAAGCGAAAGAAAACATATGCCGAAAGGGTCTTGCCCGAACATATAGCAATAATAATGGACGGAAACGGAAGATGGGCAAAAAAGCGTTCTTTGCCACGCTCTGCCGGGCATGCCGCCGGTTCAAAAAATTTTAAGGAAATTGCAAGATACTGCAATAAAATAGGCCTTCATTATCTTACCGTATATGCTTTTTCTACCGAAAACTGGAAGCGTCCCAAAGAAGAAGTTGACAACATAATGGGCATTTTAAGGGACTACCTTAAGGATGCAAAAAACTTTAAGGACGAAAATATAATGGTAAAATTTATAGGCAATATTGACGCTATGCCGGAGGATATAATTTATCTTATACGGGACGCAGAGGAAAATTCCAAGGATGCTACAGGACTTAAGCTTAATATTGCGCTTAATTACGGTGGCAGGGATGAGATCGTTCACGCAGTAAGGAAAATTGCGCAAGAGGTAAAAGAGAATAAGATAAGTCCAAATGAAATTGACGAAAATTCAGTTTCAAAAATGCTCTATACAGCAGGGCAGCCTGATCCGGACATAATTATAAGGCCAAGCGGTGAATATCGCTTATCTAATTATCTTATATGGCAAAGTGCATATTCCGAATTTTGGTTTTCGGACATTTTGTGGCCGGATTTTAAACCCAAGCATTTGGAACAGGCAATAGATGACTATAATCACAGAAATCGCAGATTCGGCGGCGTATAATTTAAATTTGGCGGTGATAGTTTGAAAACAAGAATAATATCCGGAGCGGTGCTGGTAGCGGTTACGGCCGCAATTTTATATTTGCAGACTCTTTTTGCGCCGATTTTGCCCTTTGTTCTTGGAATTTTGTGTGCAATAGCGGTTTATGAAATACTTAATAATACCGGGTTCAACAAAAATAAAATATATGTGTCGGCTGGTATGATTTTATCGGTGATAGTTCCATTTTCGTTCAATGGGTATATAAAACTTCCGCTTGAAATTATTTATGTTGTATATACCGTTTTTATTTTGGCGGTGACATTGCGTTTTCATAAGAGTGTAGCAAGCACTGCGGCAGCCGCGGCAATAGTTTATCCTATAATACTTTCATATGCATTTAGTTGTCTCTGCAGCCTTACGCAGTATAAAAATTCCGGATTGTTTTTTATATTCGTAATTTTCTGTTGGTCGTCGGTTGCGGATACCGGAGCATATTTTACCGGAGTTATTATGGGTCGACACAAAATGGCACCGGTAATAAGTCCGAAAAAAACCTGGGAAGGACTTGCCGGGGGCATTGTGCTTGGATTTCTCGCAACACTTTTGGTTTGCTTTATATATGATAAAAAAATAGGGTATAATATAAATTACAGCATGGTTTTATACGCAACGCCGTTTTTTATACTGGCAGGCGTTTTGGGAGATCTTTCAACATCCATAATTAAAAGGGATTGCGAAATAAAGGATTTCGGAAACCTGATTCCGGGGCACGGCGGTATTTTGGACAGATTTGACAGTATTTTAATGATAGCGCCGATATTTTATCAGCTGGTGCGTCTTGTGTATAAGGTATAGAAACAAAAAACAGATATGAAAAGCGGTGGCAAAATGAAAAAGTTAACAATTCTGGGGTCCACCGGATCGATTGGCGTTCAGGCTTTATCGGTTGCGGAAAATTTGGGCTGGCAAATATCTTCTATTGCCGCCGGAGGCAAAAATATTGAGCTTTTGGAAAATCAGGCCAGGCGTTTTAAACCTGAGTTTGTAGCGGTATACAGTGAATCTGCGGCGAAAGACCTTAAAACAAGGCTTGCAGATACCGATATTTCGGTCGGCGGCGGCAAAGAGGCAATAATAAAAGCCTGCTCATATCCCTGCGATATTTTGCTTAATGCCATTGTCGGCATTGCCGGGCTTCTTCCCACTATGGCGGCAATTGACGCCGGGCACAATATTGCGCTTGCAAATAAAGAAACGCTGGTTACCGGCGGCGAAATAGTAATGAGACATGCCAAAGACAAAAATGTTAAAATACTTCCGGTAGACAGCGAACATTCGGCAATTTTTCAGTCGCTTGAATGCTCAGACGACAAAACATGCAAAAAGATAATTCTTACCGCTTCCGGCGGCCCTTTTTTCGGTAAAAAGAGGACTGAGCTTGAAAATATAACCCCAAAGCAGGCGCTAAAGCACCCTAATTGGAGCATGGGTCCTAAAATAACAATAGACAGTGCAACCCTTATGAACAAAGGGCTTGAGGTTATTGAGGCGGTGCATTTATTTAATGTTCCCGCAGATAATATTGAAGTTGTGGTCCACAAACAAAGCATTTTACATTCTGCTGTGGAATTTGAAGACGGCGCGGTTATAGGGCAACTCGGAACACCGGATATGGCAATTCCGATTCAATATGCCTTGACATATCCCAAACGGGTAAGATCGACTGCAAAGCCGTTGTCGCTTTGCGATATAGGAAGCCTTACATTTGAGCGGCCCGATATCGAGACATTCACCTGTCTTGGAACCTGCATTAATGCTATAAAAGCAAAAGGGCTTGCCCCTGCAATGGCAAACGGTGCGAATGAAAAGGCGGTTGAATTGTTTTTAAAAGGTCGCATAACCTTTTTGCAGATAGGCGAACTTGTTCAAAAAGTTACGGACATGGCACCTAAGAACAGTGCTTTGAACATTGAAAGTATTTTAGAGGCTGATAAATACGCGCGCGAGTGCGTTGAAGGGTGCATTTTATAAGGTAGGAGACAGCCCTGCAGGGGGCTGCGCTGTACCCTGATTTCTGCGGTATATTTACGGTACATTAGCAGAGCCTTATCCTGTTCAAGGCGGCAAATAAAAAAATATTTACATAACAGTGTGGCGAATTTGAATACTGTCATACCGGGCAGAGAAGTTCGAATTTATAACTGTAGTGTAACACTACCGTTGAAGGGAGATTTTTATGTTAAATTCGATCATAAGTTTTTTTTCATCCGTGTGGCCGTATATTTTAGCCCTTATATGCTTTTTGTTTTTGATAGTAATACATGAATTTGGGCATTTTATTGCCGCAAAAATTTTAGGGGTTAAGGTTAATGAATTTTCGGTGGGATTCGGACCTAAAATTCTTAATAAAAAAGGAAAAGAAACCGAATACAGTTTAAGGTTGGTGCCTCTGGGTGGATTTTGCGCCATGGAGGGAGAACAGGAGCAAAGCGCGGATGGCAGGGCATTTTGCAACAAGTCTCCGTTAAAAAGGTTTATAATCGTTGCGATGGGAGCAATTTTTAATCTGATTTTCGGAATTATTTTAATTGCAATAGTGCTTTCTCCGGAACAGAAATATGCCTCAACAAAGGTTGCCGAGTTTTCAGCCGATGCAACAAGCAATTCCGCCGGCGGCCTTATGGAGGATGATGTAATTGTTGAGGTTGAGGGAAGAAAAATATACACATGGTATGATTTAGCATATAACTTTTCCGCCGTTAAGGACGGAAAGCTTGACATGAAGGTTAAAAGGCAGGGTGAAACGGTAAAGCTTAATGATGTTTCCTTTAGAACCGAAACCCAGCAGGGATACAATGTAATTTCGCTTGATTTTAAGGTTTATGCAATTAAAAAAAGTTTTAAAAGTTTTATTTCTCAAACTGCTAAAACATCGGTGTCTTACAGTCGCATAGTTCTGTTTTCGCTTGTGGATCTTATAGGCGGCAGATACAGAGTCAGCGATATATCAGGCCCGGTGGGAGTAACGGCAGCAATAGGTGAAGCGGCTAAAGTAAGCCTTATGGGTATGTTTTCCATTTTGTCTCTTATTTCAATCAATCTTGGAATTTTTAACCTATTGCCGATTCCGGCTTTGGATGGAGGCAGGTTGTTTTTCATACTGATTGAAATGATATTTAGAAAACCAATATCTCCGAAAAGAGAAAATTTAGTACATGCAATAGGTATGGTAATTTTGCTTTTATTTATGGGCCTTGTTACCTTTAAGGATATTTGGGTAAGAATTTTTTAACCTTATTCTAGATTGTATTACTATCAAGAAGCAAAAGCAGTTTTAAATCCAAATAATACAGGGAGATTTTTATGTTTAAAAGAGAGGATACGGTAAAGGTTAAGCTCGGCAAAGGGCGTAACGCGGTTTATATCGGCGGTGACAGTCCTGTTTCTGTTCAGTCAATGCTTAATATTCCGGCACACGATTTTGACAAAAACATAAATCAGGCAAAAGAACTGGAAAATGCCGGTTGCGAGATAATAAGGGTTTCCGTTTTGGACATAGAAACCGTTCCACTTATTTCAAAACTTAAAGAGAATATTAATATTCCTGTTGTAGCGGATATTCATTTTGACTGGCGTCTTGCGGTGGAAAGCGTTTATGCAGGGGTGGATAAAATAAGAATCAATCCCGGCAATATCGGCGATGAGAGCAAGGTTAAAGAAGTTGTAAAGGCTTGCAAAAGCCATGATGTGCCGATAAGAATCGGCGTGAATTCCGGTTCGGTGGAAAAAAGCATTTTAAATAAATATTCTTCTCCCACCGCTGCGGCACTTGTTGAAAGCGGACTTTATCATATTTCACTTTTGGAAAAATTCGATTTTAATAATATAGTGCTTTCGCTTAAATCGTCCGATCCCAAAATTATGTATGAGGCATATATGGCCGCGGCTGAAGCCTGCAGATATCCTTTGCATTTGGGGGTTACCGAAGCCGGAACAAAAAAGATGGGAATTTTAAGATCTGCCGCCGGCATAGGCGGACTGCTTTTGGCCGGAGTCGGCAATACAATAAGAGTATCGCTTACCGACGATCCTAAGGAAGAGGTAAAAGCGGCTAAGGATCTGCTAAAAGCTGTTAATATAAGAAACGACGGAGTAAGATTTGTTTCCTGCCCCACCTGCGGCCGCACATCTATTGATCTTGTCGGCATTGCCAAAAAGGCGGAGGAACTGCTTAAGGACTCCGATAAAAATGTAACCGTTGCAATTATGGGCTGCGTTGTAAACGGGCCCGGAGAAGCACGTGAGGCGGATATAGGCATTGCCGGCGGCAAGGGCGAGGGGATAATTTTTCGCAAGGGAGAAATTATTAAAAAAGTGCCGGAAGAAAACCTTTTAGAAGAACTTTTAAAGGAAATAGAAAAACTATAATATATAAGAAATATAAAAAACCGGTAAAGCACTGAGAGCTGATACTGATAATTGCAATAAATTAATATAACATTATAATATTTAATAGTTATATAGATCATAATGCATATAGATTGTAAGGCAGAAAATTATAGTACATGGGAAATATATTAAAATTATAATATAGAAAAAATAGTACAGGAATAAAAAATCATAATACATAAGGACAGGGAAAATGGCAGAACTTGAATTTCACAAGGTGTTTGACAAAATTATTTCAGCTGAACTGGCCGGGGCTATACCTGCGGGCAGGGTAAATAAATGCGATATTGATATAAAAAGCCGTACGCTTGACACCGATATCGAATTTTCAACATATGCTCAGAATAATTTGCTTGAAAATTTTAAAAGCGAAGTTGAAAGGGCTCTTAAACTGAACAAAATTTCGGTTAAGGTCTCCTTTAAACCGGAATGCCTCACAGATGATGCCTGCAGAGACATAGTCGAACGCATAAAGCATAAAAACGGATTGCTGAACGGATTTTTTAGTTCTGCAGAATACTCGCTTAAAGAAGATGTGCTCACCGTAAATCTTAAACTCGGCGGGCTTAAAACTATTTTGGAATCAGGCTTTGAAAAGCAATTTAATGAAATTTGCCGCTTAGAATTCAACCGTATTGTTAAAATTGAATTTACGGGCAAAACGGAAAATGACGCTGAGTTTGTTCCGCCTAAATCGGTTGCAACTCCGCCGGCAGCGCTTAAACAGAGTGCAAAACCTGAAAAACCGGTTAAAGGCACAGTCGCAGGCACAACTTTGGTAACCAGGGTAAGAAATGACAACCCTCCCGCAGACGGGCTTTTTGTATATCTTGATTCGGCAAGGCCGTTCTACGGGAGAATTCCAAACGAAGAACCCATGCGCATGATAGATATTGCGCCTGAAGAGCAGACGGTTTTAGTTTACGGAGAGGTAGTAGGATTTGAAAAAAATCTTACAAAGAAGGGCGACAAATTCAGAATTAATTTTAAAATAAGCGATTACAGTAATACCCTTTCGGCAAAAATGCTTATAGACCGCGATAAAATTTCAAGAATTCAGCCGCTGGAGCAGGGCAATTTTATTCTGCTTGCAGGAGATTACAGCTTTGATGACTGGGAGAAAGACTATGTTGTAAAGCCCAGGGGAATGGCAATATTGGACAGATATGAAGAGACTGATACTTCCGATAGAAAAAGGGTTGAGCTCCACTGCCATACAAATATGTCGGCCAAGGATGCAGTGTCATCTGCCGGAAAGCTTATTAAAACCGCATATAACTGGGGACACAAAGCCATAGCCATAACCGACCACGGTGTGGTTCAGTCTTTCCCGGCAGCGGCAGAGGCGGTAAAGGGAATCAGAAAATCCGGCGGAGAATTTAAGGTGATTTACGGCGTAGAAGGATATTTTGCCGATGACACCAAGGGCGAAACCGAACTGTCTAAGCTTCAAAGGTATCATCAAATTATTCTGGTGAAAAATCTTACGGGACTTAAAAATTTGTATAAACTTGTTTCCGAAGCGCATGTTAACGATTTTTACAAGCGGCCGGTTACAAGGAAAAGCAAACTCATAGAAAACAGAGAGGGGCTGCTTATAGGCAGCGCCTGCGAGGCAGGAGAGCTTTATCGCGCAATAATTGCGGGAGCGGATGATGAAGAACTTTTAAAAATCGCCGATTTTTATGATTATTTGGAGATACAGCCCATAGGTAACAATGAGTTTATGGTCAGAGATTCTTCAAAGCCGGACAAGGTAAACAAAAAAGGAGTTGTAACTCCCAATCCATACCGCTCGGTTACTTCGGTTGAAAAGATTAAAGAATTTAACAAAAAAATTGTTGAGATAGGCGATAAGCTCAAAAAGCCCATTGTGGCAACCGGAGATGTTCATTTCTTAAAGAAGTCCGACGAAATTATAAGAAAAATTCTTCTTGCGGCACAGGGATTTGACGATTTCGATAATCAGGCTCCCCTTTATTTTAAAACAACCGATGAGATGCTTGAGGATTTCAGCTACTTCGGTGACCGAGCAGAGGAATTTGTTATAGATAATCCAAATAAAATAGCCGATATGATAGACGAGGGAGTAATTCCGGTGCCGGAAGGAAACTATCCTCCGGTTATAGAAGGCTCGGACGATATGCTGAGGGAAATATGCTGGGATCGTGCAAAGAATACATATGAGCATAACGGCGAAATTCCTGAAATTGTTTCCAAGCGTCTTTCAAAGGAGCTTGACGGTGTTATAAATCACGGATATTCAATAATGTATGTTACCGCGCAAAAGCTTGTATCATACAGTGAGGAACACGGTTATTTAGTAGGATCGCGTGGATCGGTAGGATCGTCTTTTGTGGCTACTATGGCGGGCATTTCAGAGGTAAATCCCCTGCCCCCACATTATTACTGCCCCAAATGCAGGTGGAGCAAATTCTTTAAAAGCAGTGAGGTTGGTTCAGGATTTGACCTGCCTGAAAAAGACTGCCCGGAATGCGGCACTCCGCTTAAGCGAGACGGCCATGATATTCCCTTTGAAACTTTTTTGGGATTCAAGGGAGATAAGGTCCCGGATATTGATCTTAACTTCTCCGATGAATATCAAACAGAGGTACAAAAATACACCGAGACCCTTTTCGGCAGAGAAAATGTGTTTAAGGCCGGAACGATTTCGACAATTGCAGAAAAGACGGCATTCGGATATGTTAAGGCTTATTGTGAGAAAAAGGAAATAACCTTGAGCCGCGCAGAAATGGAAAGGCTGGCTAAATTGGTTGAAAGCTCGGAAATAAAAGCAACAACCGGTCAGCATCCTGCCGGAATGGTAGTTGTTCCGAGGGACAACACCATATATGATTTTTGTCCAATTCAGCATCCGGCGGATGATTCAAAATCGGATGTGCTTACAACACATTTTGATTTCCATTCCATTCATGATACTATTTTAAAGCTTGACGAACTCGGCCATGTAGTTCCCACAACATATAAATATTTAGAGGAATATACCGGCGTTTCGGTAAGCGATGTTTCTATGTCCGATCCACAGGTTTACAGCTTGTTTACTTCAACCGAAGCGTTGGGGGTAACTCCGCAGGAAATTGAATCAAAAACCGGCACTTTTGGAATTCCGGAGTTTGGAACATCGTTTGTCCGCGAAATGCTGCTTGACTGTAAACCCAAAAACTTTTCAGATTTGCTTCAGATATCGGGACTGTCCCACGGAACCGATGTTTGGCTCGGCAATGCAAAGGATCTTATAGACAGGGGTATATGCACCATTTCCGAGGTTATAGGTACCCGTGATAACATAATGGTATATCTTATAAATCAGGGAATGGACGAGGGCAGAGCCTTTAAAATAACCGAAACGGTAAGAAAGGGACTTGTAGCAAAAGGAAAGGTTTCCGAAGAGGAATGGGAAGCTATGGAGGATGATATGCGCGCGGTAAATGTTCCGGAGTGGTATATCGCTTCCTGCAAAAAAATCAAATACATGTTCCCAAAAGCTCATGCTGCGGCGTATGTTATTTCGGCTCTTCGCATAGCATGGTATAAGGTGCATTATCCGCTGGCGTTTTATTGCGCCTACTTTACTGCAAGACCGGGAGATGTTGACATTGTTACCCTTCTTAAAGGCAAGGACGCCGTTAAGAGACTTTTAAGGGAAATAAAAGCAAAAGGCAGAGAGGCCAGCAACAAGGAAACTGCGGTATATAACAATATGCTTATTTTCAATGAGATGCTTTGCAGGGGTCTTGAAATTCTGCCGATTGATTTAAAAAAATCTCATGCTGTCAGATACAAAATTGAAGACGGTAAAATGCGCCCGCCATTTGGCGCTCTTGACGGAATAGGCGACAAGGCGGCGTATGCAATTTATGAGGCGGCTCAAAAGGGCGACTTTATAAGTAAAGAAGAGTTCCGTGTGGAATCAGGCGTATCCAAGACCATCATTGCCAATTTGGACGAAATGGGAGTGCTTTCAGGGTTACCGGATACTAACCAGCTTTCTTTGTTTTAAAGTTCAGTTTGCTTTTAATATAGGCAGTCATAGGTGATCTTATGTTTTTTTTGAAAAATCGACATGATCGTTACGATGATATAGATCTTGAAAGGATTGTTTTAAGAGAGCCGGAGTTGTCCGACGCGGAAGATGTATATGAATTTTGTTCCAATCCGGCGGCATCAAGGTATTCGGACTGGGAACCCCATCGCAGCGTTTATGATTCCAAAGATTATATTGCTTATCTTAAAAGCCGCAAACAAAGCAAAGAAATGGCTTATACCTGGTTTGCGGAGCTGAAAGAGACAGGAAAGGTTATCGGCACTGTCAGTGTTATAAAAAATGATTCCACAGGGCTTATACGAACGGTGGGATATACATTCAGCGAAAAGTTTCATCATAAAGGCTATGCAACCGAAGCACTGCGCGGTCTTGTTAAATATCTTTTCAGTGAAAAGGGCGTTGTGCGAATTGAGGCAAAGGTAATGCCGCAAAACCTGCCGTCTGTAAAACTTCTTAAAAGGGTTGGCTTTGAAAACGAGGGAATTTCAAAAGGGGGAGCCGTTTGCAGGAATCAGTATGTGGATGTATATATTTTCTGTTTGACTGCAAAAATGTATCGTTTATAAAGGCAATTAATATTGTTTTTTGTTGTTTCAAAACCTGAAATGCGGCAGGCCCGCGGAGTATTTTTTATGAGGTCAGAATTGCGATAAAAATGTATAAAAGTGCCCGGGATTTAAATCCCGGGCACTTTTAATTATAATCTGCAATATGCAAACATATTAATAATATATATAAATTTACGATAATAACGCTGAATTATTGTGCAACATTAACAAATAAAGTGACAGAAAGCATTTAAAGGTTGCAATTTTGAAACCTTTGGGTATAATTGTAATATACTTTGTTACAAATATGTAACCTTTTGAAAGGAGGACAACGACAAATGAAATATGTTTTTAAAAAGTTCGTTTCAGTATTTCAAAATGCTTTTACAAAAGCTTTGTCGGTTATTCGTCCGCTTTGTTCATCGGTTACCGGTTTGTTTTTTAAAACTTCAAGAGTTTTCGCAGCCATTGCCGCCGCCGTAGTGTTGGCGCTCGGATCGGCAACGGTTGCTTTAGCAGGTGCAGTTGTAGCTTATGATGTTATTTATAACGGCGACATAATATGTACCGTAAAACAGGTGTCGGATTTACAAAACGCAAAAAATCTGGCAGTTGAAAAGATTAACAATCCGGAATGTAATTCGGAAATTATAAATGTTAAGCTCAACCAGACAATTGTTTCTTCAAAAAATCTTGTAACTGCAGAAGATCTTTCAGATATAATTATAAAAAAATCAGAAAACATTGTTAAAATTGCAGTGCTTAACATAAATAACAAAAGCATTGCCATGGCAGACGCAGAAAACACAATAACCACTGCGCTTAATGAATATATTGGTAAGCACAAAGTGCTTACAGGCAGTGAAAATCTTGAACTCACAAACGATGTTTCGGTTGAAAGCATTTATACTACAAAAGAAGCAGCCGAAGCTTTACCGCTTGCCTCAACATCTGTTCTTGAGGACAATAATGTGCCTTTTACGGCAACACAAACCGTTACCGAAACAAGAGAAATACCATATAGCACAAAAAAGAACAACAGCGACAAATTTTATGCCGGTACCGAAAAGGTGGAAACCGAAGGCAAAGCCGGTGTAGAGGAACTTACCTATAAAATCGTTTCGGTAAACGGCAGTCAAACCGAAAAACAGCTTGTTTCATCAAGGGTTGTTGTTTCTCCGGTGGACAAGGTTGTAACCGTCGGAACCAAAAAGATTTCAAATAAAAACAACAGCACAAGCACCATTATGTGTTGGCCGGTGCAAAGGGTGGCCGGTTCATATGTCAGTTCCTATGTTGGGGACGGAAGAGGCCATAAGGGAATGGATATCGTAGCAAAAGCAGGAACTCCTATCTTTGCGGGTGCCTCAGGTACGGTTGTGTCCGCCTCGTATGACAGATCAGGTTATGGTAATTGCATTATTATAGATCATCACAATGGATACAGGAGTTTATATGCTCACTGCAGCACAATGCTTGTTAAGGTTGGAGATACCGTTAGCAAGGGTGAAAATATTGCAACGGTAGGCAGGACAGGCAGAGCAACCGGAAATCATCTGCACTTTGAAGTAAGAAAGGGCAGCGAAATATTAAATCCTGCAAAGTTTATCGGAACAAACTAACAAAATATTATAAAACGGCAGTAATATGCGCCCCAAAAGTATTTGGCTTTTGGGGCGCACTTTTTATTTATTGTGTTTTTGTTGCAATAGGTAGGGACACTTGATTTAAAATATTATAATGGTTTTATAATTTTAAGCAGATCTATAATTTTAAAACCATTTAATAATTTCGGTTTCTTTATAATTTGAAAATTTATAAGCTATAAATTAAACCTGTTTAGTGGGATACTAAGGCAAACCTACCCTTGGTCGGCAACAGTCGGAACAAACCTTAAACCTCAAGTTTGGACCGGATTTCGCCTTTGTAGTATTTGCAAAGGAAAGGGGTAACCTCATTTTCTATAAACTCGTCCACCTGTGAAACCGAGCGGCCGATAAATAATGAGGGATCCAGCATGGAGGCAAGCTCCTTTTCTGTAAGCGGAAAATCACTGTCATTTGCTATGCGTTCAATAAGATCGTTTTTACCACCGGCAAGTTTAACATTTGCAGCGGCAGCATGGGAATGTACCCTAAGCTTTTCGTGCAGCTGCTGCCGGTTTCCGCCCCTCTTTACAGACTCCATTAATATGTTTTCGGTTGCCATGAAAGGCAGTTTTTCCATAACGCGTTTGTAAACTATTTTATCATAAACCACAATGCCGCTGCTGATATTTAAATATATGTTAAGAATTGCATCGGTTGCAAGGAAGGCCTCGGCAACGGAAATGCGCTTGTTTGCAGAATCGTCAAGGGTTCTTTCAAACCACTGGGTCCCTGCGGTAAAGGCAGGGTTCAAAGCATCGGCAATTACATATCTTGCAAGTGCAGAAATTCTTTCGCTGCGCATTGGATTGCGCTTATAAGGCATTGCGGAGGAACCTATTTGCTTCTTTTCAAAAGGTTCTTCCATTTCCTCAAAGGATTGCAAAATTCTCAGGTCGTTGGAAAATTTATATGAACTTTGAGCAATTCCGCTTAAGGCAGACAAAAAGTAAAAGTCGGTCTTTCTGGAATAAGTTTGTCCCGAAACGGGAACACAGCCGTTAAAATCCATTTCTTTTGCAATAAGATCCTCAAGTTTTTTAACCTTTTCCTCATCACCGTCAAAAAGCTCCATAAAGCTGGCTTGAGTTCCGGTGGTACCTTTTGAGCCCAGCAGTTTAAGATTGTTTAAATGATAGTCCAGGACTTTTATATCCTCCGACAGTTCATAAATCCAAAGGGTTGCCCTTTTCCCTACCGTAGTAAGCTGCGCCGGCTGCAAATGGGTATATGCAAGGCAGGGCATTGCCTTGTATTTTTTTGCAAATTCAGCCAGATTTTTTATTACCTGAGCCGCTTTTTTGATTATAATTTCAGAGGCTTTTTTCAGTATAATAACATCAGTGTTGTCGCCTACATAACAAGATGTGGCACCGAGGTGAATAATCGGTTCGGCCAGAGGACATTGTTTGGAATATGCATATACATGCGACATAACATCGTGGCGGACTTCGCGCTCACGCTGCTCAGCAACATCATAATTAATATTATCTTTATGCTCTTCCATCTGAGCAATTTGCTCGCTTGTTATATTAAGTCCCAGTTCTTTTTCCGCTTTTGCCAAGGCAATCCACAGTCGGCGCCATGTGGTAAATTTAAAATCCTGAGAAAAAATATGCTGCATTTCAGCGCTTGCATAACGGGAAGAAAGGGGGGAAATATATTTGTCTGTTTGGGTATGCATTTGCAACACTCCATGTACTTTAAATTTTGTGTTTATGTGCCCTTTGACAAAATATAATTATAGCATATATAAAATCGACTGTCAATTTGTAAGGAGGCTCAAACGATCAAGAGATGTAGGTTTACAATAGATATGTTACAGAGAATAAAAAAAGAGTGACGAATGGAGCTTCCTGTGTTACAGTTAAGTTG
>CAKSDA010000036.1 GCA_934444895.1 uncultured Eubacteriales bacterium
CAGCGATCTTTAGGCATTTTTAGGCTTGTCGTCTTTGCGAGGCGTTAGCCTTGCGGCATCCTCCGCACCCAAAACTGTCTTAAATTTCATCCGTTTTGGGTCGAAGATTTTTTAAACTGATATATTTTTTACAGGGCGAGGCAAAAACACAGGTAATCCTAGCGGATTACCGAGTATTTTAACAAATGCCATGTGAAAAATTAGCGTTTAAAAAACAGATTCGGATTTATCCCTGTTTGCCTAGGGGTAAATTTATCCTAAATATTACAACGCTTGTTTAAATGAAATACTCTATACTCTATATACTTTTAACCCTGTTTGTAATATCCGATAAAATGCCAAGTGACTCTACCGGGGTTAAAATGTTTACATCGATATTTTTAAGTTCTTTAATCACATCGTCATATTCGCCGGATCCTATAGAAAGTTGTTTGGGTGAGGAATCACTCACCTTAACGGTTTTTACAATACCCTCGCTTTCAATTTCCTTAAGAACCGCTTTTGCCCTTTTAATTACTGCTACCGGTATACCGGCAAGCTTTGCAACTTCTATTCCGTAACTGTCATCAGCTCCGCCCCTTACAATGCGCCTTAAAAATGTTATATCATCACCGTGTTTACGAACGGCGATATTATAATTCTTAACCCCTTTTATGGTATCCTCAAGCGCAGTAAGTTCATGATAATGGGTTGCAAATAGGGTTTTGGCTCCAAGGCGGTTTTTGTCTGAAACAAATTCCAAAACGGCGCGGGCGATTGCCATTCCGTCGAAGGTTGATGTGCCTCTGCCGATTTCATCAAGTATTAAAAGACTGTTCTTTGTTGCATTTTTCAAAATGTTTGCAACCTCATTCATTTCAACCATAAAGGTTGACTGCCCGGTTGCAAGATCGTCCGAAGCGCCGACGCGGGTATAAACTGCGTCAACTACTGAAAGCGCTGCGGATTCTGCCGGAACAAAACATCCGATTTGCGCCATTATGCTGATAAGCGCTACCTGACGCATATAGGTTGATTTTCCCGCCATATTCGGTCCGGTTATGATGGCGCACCTGTTTTCGCCTAAATCAAGCAATGTGTCGTTTGCAACAAACGGTGTTCTGCTAACAGATTCCACAACCGGATGTCTGCCTGCAACAATGCTAAGCGTTCCGTTATTGCTAACCACCGGGCGGCAGTAATTATTATTTTTGGAAACAACGGCAAATGAGCATAAAACATCCAGTTTTGATATTGCAGAAGAAGTTTGTTGAATTCTCTTAAGGTTTTCGGAAACAAACGCCCTTAATTCCGAGAAAAGATCAAATTCCAGTTTAACAATCCGCTCGCTGGCTCCGAGCACTCTGGCTTCCAAGTCCTTAAGCTCATCTGTTATGTATCTTTCGGCATTTGTAAGAGTCTGTTTTCTTATATAGTTTTCCGGCACGGAATTACTATATTGAAGCGGAACCTCAATGTAATATCCAAAGACCTTGTTATATCTTACCTTAAGAGCTTTTATTCCGGTTTTTTCCTTTTCATTTGCTTCAATTTCCGCAATATAGTTTTTTCCACCGGTCAGATCGCTTCTAAGTCTGTCAACATCCGAACTAAAACCTTCGCGGATAATTCTGCCGTCTTTCATACTGTTGGGCGGTTCGTCGCAAATTGTTGCTTCTATTCTGTCAGCCACATCGGTTAAAACATCAATATCTTTACAAAGTTCCTGCATAAGCTTTGATGAAGCCAGTGACAGTACTTGCTTTATAGGGTCAAAATGCCTGATTGTGAATGCCAGGGCCTGCACCTCACGGGGATTTGCAACGCCGTATGTAATTCTTGTCATAAGGCGTTCTATGTCCCTTATCCCGGTCAGATATTCGCTGAGTTCTCCTCTCATAAGAGTATCGGACACTATTTCATCAACCGCATTTTGCCTTGAAATGATTTCGGTAGGATTTAAAAGAGGCTGCATTATCCAACTTCTTAAAAGCCTTTTTCCCATTGCGGTTTTTGTTTTATCCAAAACCCAAAGCAGCGAGCCTCTTTTGGATTTTGCCCGCATAGTTTCAACCAATTCAAGATTTCTTATGGTTGAAATATCAAGATTCATAAAGCTGGACGAAGTGTAATATTTTATTTCTCTTATAGAGCCCAGCTTGTCCATTCCGTTTTCTTTAAGATATGCCAGAGCATAATCCAAGGCGGCTGTATCGCAGCTGTTAACCTGCAATTTAAGTTCCTCAACATTCAAAACATTAAAATGTTCTATAATATTTTCGCCGTCCGCATGCTTTTTAAATGTGGCAGGCGAAACTTCCGATACCCTGCACATTAGATTTTCCTTTAAAAACACCGAAAGAGAATTATAAACTCCGTATGTATCGCTTATTAAAACCTCTTTCGGAGAATATCTGCCAAGTTCGCTTATAATCGCAGTTTCTATGTTTTCCCCTTTAACCTCGGTTAAATACAAAAGCCCGGTTGATGCATCGATAAAGCAAAGACCACACTCATTTCCCACAATGTTAACAGAAGCCAAATAATTATTCCGGCTCTCGTCCAACATAGAATCCTCAATGACGGTTCCGGGAGTTATAACCCTTACAACCTCCCGTTTAACAATATTATTTTCAGTGTCCATATCCGTGGTTTGCTCACAAATAGCAACCTTATGGCCTTTTTCAATAAGCCGCGCTATATATGCTTCACAGCTGTGATACGGTACTCCGCACATGGGAGCGCGCTTATCAAGGCCGCAATCTTTTCCGGTAAGGGTTAAATCAAGTTCTTCAGAGCATATTTTAGCATCCTCATAAAACATTTCGTAAAAGTCGCCGAGTCTGAACATTAAAATAGCGTCTTGATTTTCCTTTTTGATATGATTATATTGTTTCATCATTGGCGAAAGACTATTTTTACCCAAAACCAATTCATCTCCAAATATTTATCTCTAGTATATTTAACCTCTATATAGAGGAAGTCGGATTAATTACGGTCTGATTAACAGCCGCCGGATACTTGCAACATAGATTAACCAACATAATTAATCACAATTAAATTACTGCCAGACAAATCAGTGACAACCGGAGCAGCCGGAACACTGACCGGTACATCCTGAATTAAGGTCACATGTAAGCGGGTCCTCTCCGCTTACTGCAAGTGAAATAATTGTATTTATCTGATTTACAATTGTATCAACCTGCTTTTTTGCGATATTGAATTTTACCATGGATTCGCTCGACATTATTTTAGAATAAATATCCTTCATTTGCATATTGAGCTCTTTAACCTTTTCTTTGTCTTTTTCTTTGTCATTACTCTCCTGTGAAAGGTATTTATCCAAAGAAAGTCTTACAAGGTTGAATTCTCCTATATCCTTTTGCAGCTCTTCATCATTGTCATTATTTATTTTTGCTGCGGCATAATCCTTATATGCCTGTGTATTTTGTATTTGAACGCCAAGTTGTCTTGCAAGATCAATAATATCCATTTTATTTAATTCTCCTGTTTTATGCTCGCTGTTAAGCGATTATTTTCATATTTTGTTTCAACTGTAACAAATTTGCCGAGCAGCGAACCATCGCCCTCAAATTCCAGGCAGATGTTAGAATCCGTATGCCCTGCCATCATACCGTCGGTTCTGCCAAAGTCATCGCACAACAGTCTAAAGGTCTTGTTTTGAAGATTACGCTCATTTTCCTTTGAAACCTCTTCTTGAACCTTTAAAAGCTCCCTGAACCATTCTCCTTTTTCTTTCCTTGAAACGGGATCCTCCATATTATAGGCCGGAGTTCCCTCTCTTTTTGAAAATATGAAGGTGAAAAGCTGGGTAAACTTAACCTCTTTTACAAGGCTTAAGGTATCAAGAAAATCCTCATATGTTTCTCCCGGAAAACCAACGATTATATCGCTTGTAACGGCAATGTCCGGCATAAGTCGCCTTGCCGTTTTAACAAGGCCTAAATATGTTTGCCGATCGTACTTACGATTCATAAGCTTAAGTATCCGGTCGGAACCGCTTTGGAAAGGCAAATGCAGATGATGGCAAACCTTATCGCAACGGCTCATAACATTCAAAAGTTCTTCTGAACAATCCTTGGGGTGTGATGTCATAAATCTTATTCTGAAATCCCCGGGGATTTCGTTAATTTTTTCAAGCAGTTTCGGAAAATTAACAATATTCCCGTTTTCATCGGCGACCGGGCTTTTATAGGAATTTACATTCTGCCCTAAAAGGGCAATATCCCTGCAACCGTTTTTAACCATTTGTTCGGCTTCGTTTATAACATCGGTATAACTTCTTGATCTTTCTCGTCCCCTAACATAAGGAACTATACAATATGTACAAAAATTGTTGCACCCGTACATAATCGGAAGCCATCCCTTATATGTGCCGTCTCTCTTTACCGGAACCCCTTCTACAATGTTTTTTTCTTCTACCGAGGTTTCAAATATTCTTCCTCCACCGTTATACAATTTGTATAAAAATTCCGGCAGTCTATGCTGCACATGTGTGCCGAAAAGTAAATCGACATACGGATAACTGCGCTTTATACGCTCCTTAACTGAGTCTTGCTGCGCCATGCAGCCGCAAATTCCTATAATAAGCGACGGCTTTCTGCGCTTTATGTGTTTTAATGCCCCAACATTGCCGAAAACTCTGTCCTCTGCATGTTCCCTAACCGCACAGGTATTGCACAAAATAAAATCGGCTTTATTGGCATCATCGGTAAAATCAAAACCCATTTCAAAAAGCATGCCTTTTATCTTTTCGCTGTCGCTTACATTCTGCTGACAACCATAGGTTGTAACCATTGCAAGCGGCGCCTTTTTAAACCTTTCGGTAATTATTCTTTTAACGGATTTTATGTATTCTTCCTGCTCTGAAAAGGCAGAATCTTTTAATTTTTCGTCCTTCACAAACTATCCCCTTAAAGCACAAAATTACAGAATATATTATACCTCATAAACAGGTTATATTCAAGTTAAATTTACATTTTAAAAAGAGGCAATTAAAACCTGATTCGGTTTTAATTGCCTCTTTAATCCATAGTTCAGTTAATAATTGTGTTGCAATTGAAAATGAGCAATTTTGCAGGATCCATCAATACCGCTGAAACTATTTAATCCTTTACAACATCGGTCATATTGTAAAGCCCCGGCGCTTTGTTTTTCAAAAACAAAGCAGCTTTAACTGCACCTGCCGCAAAAATTTCTTTTGAACCGGCAGAATGTGAAATAGTAAGCACCTCATCCCTTCCGGCAAAGATAACCTCGTGTTCACCGACAATAGTTCCGCCTCTTACGGAATGGATACCGATTTCGTTTTCTTTGCGTTTTTCGTGAACATCATGTCTGTTATAAATATAGTTCATGTTGTTTCCCAGTTCTTTGTTTATTTCATCGGCCAGCATAATCGCCGTTCCGCTGGGAGCGTCCACCTTTTGATTATGGTGCTTTTCAACAATTTCAATATCAAACCCACGCAAAACCGACGCCGCTTTTTTTACAAGTTCAACAACAAGGTTTATGCCCAGGGACATATTAAATGAAAAAAACACGGGAATTTCTGCAGACGCAGATTTTATTTTTTCAATTTGGGCGTCGCTATACCCTGTTGTTGCAATTACAGCGCCCAATTTATTTTTCTTTGCATAACAAAGCACATCGTCAAGCAAAGCCGGGCGAGAAAAATCTATAATAACATCCGACTCGCAGGTAATGTCCGAAAACCTATTGAAAACCGGGAAAGGGCCGTTTTGTGTTAAATTAATATCCACTCCGGCAACAACCGCACAGTCATTCATTCCGTTGACTATATCCGTTATTACCCTGCCCATTTTTCCGTTGCATCCGCTTAAAACTATTCTTAACATTATATACTTCCCCTAATACTTTAGGATATTGATCGTCATCCTAGCTTGAACCAGCCGCGGTTTCACTCGCTGCCTTTTAGATTGCGGCTTTGCGTTTTCCCCTTATACTTTAAAAATTCCTATTGTTTTTTATTTGCATGCAAATGTTTATAAATAGATGTATTCAATATGATACATATAGTTTATAGCAGATATTTTATATGATATTCAGCTTTTCCATTTCAAACTTAAGTTTTTTAAGCTGCTCTTCATTAAGATCAATAAGCGGAAGCCTGCAATGTCCTGCATCCATTCCGGCAAGACGCAGCGCATCCTTTATGGGAATAGGATTTATATCCATAAAAAGTGCTTTCATAAGTCCGCAATATTTTATTGCTTCTCTGGCCGCTGCTTTGAAATCTCCGTTTAAGCATAGCTTGGTCAGGTCGTGCATTTCCTTCGGCAAAAGGTTAGACGCAACCGATATAACTCCGCGTCCGCCCAAAGACATTATCGGAACTATCTGATCGTCATTTCCGGAGTACACTGTAAGATCGTCTCCACAAAGACTTATTGTTTCAAGCACCGAAGAAAGATTTCCGTTTGCTTCTTTTGTTGCAACAATGTTCGGATGCTTTGATATTTCTTTATATGTTGACGGCAGAATGTTTACACCCGTTCTGGATGGAACATTGTAAACTATTATAGGAGCGTCTACCCTGTCTGCAATATAATTATAATGCCTTATAAGCCCTGCCTGCGAAGTTTTGTTGTAATACGGCGTAACTGACAATATTGCGTCGGCACCGAGCTTTAAAGCGTCATTGCAAAGACCCACTGAATAAACCGTGTCATTGCTTCCGGCGCTTGCAATAATGGGAACTCTGCCGCCTGCCTGCTTCACCGCCGCATCAATAACCTCAAGATGTTCTTTATAATTAAGGGTCGCTGATTCACCGGTAGTTGCACAGATAACAAGCGCGTCTACCCCGCCTGTTATTTGTTTTTCTACCATTGATTTTACACCGTTCAAGTTAACGCTTCCATCTTCGCACATAGGTGTTACCATTGCCGTTGCGCAACCTTCAAAAACGATTTTTTTCATAAAAATCTTCCTCCCCTAAAAATTAAGATAGCCTAGTGAAAACCTATATAAATACATAAATCAAAATTACATCCTAAACATTAATCAGAACACTAATCAGGGCATTAATCAAAATATCCCTTAGCAGCGAGAAGCTCCGCCATAAGTACGGCGCCGCCTGCAGCACCCCTAAGTGTGTTGTGCGAAACGCATACGAACTTATAATCGTATTGAGTATCTTCTCTCAGTCTGCCGATAGACACGCCCATTCCGCCCTCCAAATCACGGCAAAGCTTTGTCTGCGGCATATCGTTTTCTTCATAATAACGAAGGAACTGTTTAGGTGCATGGGGCAAATTAAGCCTTTGCGGTTCACCGGAGAAGTTTTCCCATATTTTTAAAATTTCTTCTTTAGAAGGTTTATTTTTAAATGTTACAAATACCGATGCCATATGACCGTCGGATACCGGAACGCGAATACACTGCGCGGTAAATGCCGGGGAATCGGCGTTCACAATTTTCTCACCGTCAAAGCTGCCGAAAATCTTAAGCGGCTCTTTTTCGGATTTTTCTTCCTCTCCGCCGATATACGGAATTACATTGTCGATTATTTCAGGCCAGCGCTCAAATGTCTTTCCGGCGCCTGAAATAGCCTGATATGTTGACACCAAAACCTTATCGATTTTATACCCTGCCTTTTCCAAAGGATAAAGCGCCGGCACATAGCTTTGAAGCGAACAGTTTGATTTGACCGCAATGAAGCCTTTTTTCGTGCCGAGACGGCGTCTTTGTGATTCAATTACCTTTATATGATCCGCATTAAGCTCCGGAACAATCATGGGCACATCGCAAACCGCTCTGTTAGCACTGTTATTTGAAATAACGGGACATTCATGCTTTGCATAGAGTTCTTCAAGATTTTTTATTTCGGATTTGGGCATATCAACCGCACAGAAGACAAAGTCAACCTCAGAAGTGATTTTTTCAATATCCTCGGTTGCGCCCAAAATCACCATGCTTTTAAGTTTTTCCGGAATAGGTGAAGTCATGGCCCAGCGGCCAAAGACCGCCTCTTCATATTTTTTGCCTTTAGATCTTTCGCTAGCAGCGAGCACGCGAACATCAAACCACGGATGATCAGCCAAAAGAAGCGCAAAGCGTTGACCCACCATACCCGTTGCGCCTATAATACCTACTTTATACTTTTTCATAAAAAATCACAGCTTTCAGAGAAAATAAAAAAACAGTTGAATATCCCTGCCGATTGCAATATAATAATAATGCTTTGTTTTGGCGGATAATTTGTAATAAATTATATTTATCATACCAAAATATAAAGTGTTTGTCAAATTAAGTATTCATCAAATTTACTATACTGTTCACCATACTGTTTTGCTGTATTGCTTGTCATATAATTCGCGCCGGCACATGGCAGACCGGCCTTGTGATAAAACGTCTAAAACACTGCGGCAAATATAAAATTTTGTTTAAAAATTTCTTTATAAAGTTTTATCCTAAATTATTTTTATCCTAATTATATGGATTTTAATTTATAATTATAATTTTACAATTTTATTGAGTTAAATAAAGATTTTATTGAGAATAAAGGCATTTTGAAAAAGCTTTTAAAAGAAAGGCATTCCAATGAATAAAAGTGATTTTTATTATGATTTACCGGAAGAGCTTATTGCTCAAACACCCGTAGAACCACGAAATTCATCCAGGCTAATGGTTCTGAACAAAAAAAGCGGAGATATAACCCATACGGTTTTTTCCTCTTTGGGCGATTATTTAAAACCCGGCGATTTGCTTGTTTTAAATGATACCAGAGTGCTTCCGGCAAGAATATTCGGTGAAAAGGAAGATACCGGTGCAAATGTTGAATTTGTTCTTTTAAAAAGGCATAATGATACCGACTGGGAATGTATTGCCGGCCCGGGTAAAAAAGCAAAAACCGGAAGTCGTTTCAGCTTTTGTGATGAGCTTAAAGGTGAAATAATCGATGTTTTGCCTAACGGAAACCGAATTATAAGATTTTTATACAACGGTGAATTCTATTCAATCCTTGATAAGGTCGGCAACATGCCGCTGCCCCCTTACATAAAAGAAAAATTAAAGGATAAAGAGCGTTATCAGACCGTTTATTCCAAAGAGCTCGGCTCCGCCGCCGCTCCTACCGCCGGTCTTCATTTTACAAAGGAAATGCTTAAAGATTTAAAAAGCAAGGGCATTAAAATATGCTATGTAACCCTTCATGTAGGTCTTGGTACATTTCGCCCCGTAAAATGCGAAAATATTAAAGATCATGTTATGCACAGCGAACATTACCACATATCCGAAGAAACGGCTAAAATGATAAACGAAGCAAAAAAATCCAATAACAGGGTAATTTGTGTTGGAACCACCTCCTGCCGCACAGTTGAAAGCGCAAGCGATGAAAACGGAATGGTCAAATGCTGCAGCGGAGACACCAGTATATTTATTTATCCCGGATATAAATTTAAATGCTTAGATGCGCTTATTACAAATTTTCATTTACCGGAAAGCACTCTTATTATGCTTGTAAGCGCCCTTGCGGGATATGAAAACACAATGAACGCATACAAGGTTGCTGTTTTAAAAAAATACCGCTTTTTCAGCTTCGGGGACGCAATGTTTATAGAATAGATACAATGTTTATAGAATAATTATAAGCCATAAACTATTCTAGAATTATATAACTCTGGAAATGATAACTCTAAAAGTAATCTAAAAGAATAAAAATCTAAAAAAATAAAATAGATATTATTTAATAGATATACAATTTTAAGAATTTTAAAGATAAATAATTCAGATGATAAAATGTTTTAGGAGATAAATATGTTCAAATTAAAAAAGACAAGCGGATCTGCCAGGCTTGGAGAGCTTACTACAGTTCATGGAACAGTAAAAACGCCTGCATTTATGAATGTAGCAACCTGTGGCGCCATTAAAGGCGGCGTATCGGCCTTTGATCTTATGAATTTAAAATGCCAGGTAATGCTTTCCAACACCTATCACCTGCATCTGCGCCCGGGAGACGAGCTGGTGCACGAGATGGGCGGACTGCATAAGTTCACCGGGTTTTCAGGTCCGATACTTACAGACAGCGGCGGATTTCAGGTTTTTTCTCTTGCCGCTCTTCGCAATATTACTGAGGAAGGTGTAACCTTTCGCTCGCATATAGACGGTAAAAAAATCTTTATGGGTCCTGAAGAAAGCATGCGTATACAGTCAAATCTGGCTTCTACAATTGCAATGGCATTTGACGAATGTGTTGAAAATCCGGCAGAATATTCCTATTCAAAAGAGTCCTGCGAAAGAACTACCAGATGGCTTAAAAGATGCCGCGCCGAAATGCAAAGGCTTAATTCCCTTGATGAAACCATAAACAAAAACCAGCTTCTTTTCGGCATAAATCAGGGATGCACATTTGAGGATCTTCGAATTGAACATATGAAACAAATTTCCGACCTTGATCTCGACGGATATGCAATAGGCGGACTTGCGGTGGGAGAACCTGCGGAGGTTATGTATAGTATAATAGAATCCGTAACCCCATACATGCCCAAAAACAAAATCAGATATTTAATGGGCGTTGGCACACCGGTTAATATTTTAGAAGGTGTTTCCCGCGGAGTTGATCTTTTTGACTGTGTTATGCCAAGTCGCAATGCAAGACATGGTCACCTGTTTACAAGCACCGGAATAATTAATCTTAACAATGAAAAGTACAAAAACGATGATTCGCCAGTAGACGAAAACTGTGGCTGCCCTACCTGCAGAATGCATTCAAAAGCCTATCTCCGTCACCTGCTTAAAAGTTCTGAAATGCTCTACCATCGGCTTGCGGTTATACATAATCTGTATTTTTACAATAATATGATGGAGGACATCAGAAACGCACTGGAAGAAGATCGGTTCGAAGAATTCAAAAGTGAACAAATCGTAAAATATGGAAAAAGAATATAATTTTTTGTTGCAAAAAGGCTTATATGCCTTTATAATAAGTATTATGAAGTATTAGGAGGATTATCTATGAATTTAATAACTCTTGCGGCAACTACAACAAACGCTCAGCCTTCCATGTGGCCAACCCTTATTATGTTGGTTCTTATGTTTGTTATTTTGTATTTCTTTATGCTGAGACCGCAAAAGAAAAAACAAAAAGAAGAAGCAAAAATGCGCGACAACATTCAGCCGGGCGACGAAATAATGACAATCGGCGGATTTTACGGCAGGGTTGTTTCGGTTAAAGAGGATTCTATTGTAATTGAGTCTGTGGTTGACAAAACAAAACAAAAAATCGTTCGTAATGCAATTCAGCAGAACTTTACAGTTCATGACGAAACCGACGATAAATAATTATTTGTAATATAGAAAATCTCCCTGCAATATTATTTAATAAGTAATATTGTTTTGGGGGATTTTTTATGAACGGAACATCATCTGCACGATCTGCACGCACTTTTTCATTTAACAGCCTTATGCGTCCTATCCTTATAGGTGCAGCTGTAGGGGCTGTTGTTTCCTTTGCTTTTTTGATACTGTCAGCGCTTATATTATCCTTCGGCATACTTCCTATATCCGCCGCAAGCGTAATTGCAAGCCTTTCGGTTGCCATAGGGTCTTTTTTCGCCGGAAAAACCGCAGCACGCAAGGTGCAAAAAAACGGCCTTTTTATCGGCCTTATATGCGGCGCTGTAATGTTTTTGATTTTTACTGCTATATCGCTTATGGCCTTTAAATCAACCCCTACTGTTTCAACCCTTACCAGGCTTATTATATTTTTAACAGCTTCAGGCATCGGCGGAATTTTCGGCGTAAGCTCAAAAAACAGCAGAAAGATTGTCTGACTATGAGAATTCCGGCAATAAGGATCAGTAAAGTATTAATTTTGCGGAATTTTCATAAAAAACTTGCTTTGTGTTTAATTGTTGTATCTGTTTTTTCCATTATATGCTTTGCCTTTTCGGTAGGTGCAAAAAATAATCCCTCAACCGGAAGTAATTTTAAAAAAGGCACGGTTATTGTTGATGCCGGGCACGGCGGATTTGACGGAGGCGCAACCGTTAAAAACATTTGCGAAAAAGACATAAATCTTCAAATTTCGAACTCCCTTGCCGCTTATCTTAAATCTTTCGGATTTAATGTAATAACCGTGCGAAGCGATGATTCATCTACCGAAAGTGATCCATCCGCCACCATATCGGCAAGGAAAAAGAGCGACCTTAGAAACCGCCTTGAGCTTGCAAAGAAAAATCCGGATTCAATATATGTAAGTATACATCTCAACAAATTTCCCATGGAATCCTGCAAAGGCGCTCAAATTTTTTATTCCCCAAACAATGAAAATTCAAAAATTCTTGCAGAATGTATCAGACGCAGTATCACCGAAAAGCTTCAAAAAGACAATAAGCGAGCCTTAAAACCGGGTACTCGCGATACATATTTATTATACTTTTCAAAAATCCCCACCGTTATTGCGGAATGTGGATTTATGAGTAACAGCAGCGACCTAAACAATTTATTGAATCCCGGTTATCAAAAGCAAATGGCATTTTCTATTGCCTGCGGAATTTTAGATTATTTTAAGGAAGTGTAAAAATGGCTTCAAAACCAAAAACCGTTTATGTATGTTCTGCCTGCGGATGCGAATATCCAAAATGGTCAGGAAGATGCACCGCCTGCGGAGAATGGAACACCCTTGAGGAGACGGTTGTTGCTCCCGCTGTTGCCGCAACTCCAAAAAATTATTCAAACATTTCTCCCGTAACCGGCACAAGAAATGTTGTCGCTACTCCCATAAACAATATAGATATTGTAAACGAACACAGGTATGACACCGGAATCGGCGAATTTAACCGTGTTTTGGGCGGCGGTATTGTCAAGGGCTCTGTAGTGCTTTTAAGCGGCGATCCCGGAATAGGAAAATCAACAATTTTGCTTCAGATGTGCGGCAATATGGCTGAAAATTTAAATGTTTTGTATGTGACCGGTGAAGAATCCGCAAATCAACTTAAGCTCCGCGCCGGCAGACTGGGCGTTAATAATGATAAGCTGCTTGTAATGTCTCATACCGATATTCTTACAATATGCGACACCATAGCTCAAAGCCAACCGGATATTGTTGTTATAGATTCTATTCAAACTATGAATTTAGATGGTATAAACTCATCCTCCGGAAGCATTACCCAGGTTAGAGAATGTACCTCAATGCTTTTACGAATTGCAAAATCAAACGATATACCAATTATTATAGTCGGTCATATTAATAAGGGCGGAGATATTGCCGGGCCAAAAGTTATGGAACATATTGTCGACACAGTTTTATATTTTGAAGGCGACCGTATGAATTCCTATCGCATTTTAAGGTCAATTAAAAACCGTTTTGGTTCCACAAATGAAATAGGCGTTTTTGAAATGCTTGAAAATGGTTTGGTTCAGGTTGAAAATCCCTCTGCTATGTTGTTGTCAGGTAGAATAAGCGGGGTTTCAGGTTCTTCTATATGTTGTATTATGGAGGGGTCCAGACCAATATTTGCGGAAGTTCAGGGTCTTGTTACCGCAACCGGTTTTGGAAATCCCCGGCGCATGTCAACCGGATTTGATAATAACAGACTTAATCTTCTTATTGCCGTTTTAGAAAAAAGATGCGGAATGTTCTTTTCAAATCTCGATACATATTTAAATGTTGTCGGCGGCCTTAAACTGGACGAGACGGCTGCGGATCTTGCAGTTATTTTTGCACTTGTTTCAGGTCTAAGAGACATTCCGGTACCTGATGACATTGTGGTATTCGGAGAGGTAGGACTTTCAGGAGAGATCAGAACGGTCTCAAGAGCGGCGCTCAGAGTTTTGGAAGCAGAACGATTGGGATTCAAGCGGTGTATTCTTCCTAAGTCATGTTACAAACAGCTTATCTCGGCTAAAATACCGTCATCAATCGAACTTATATATGTCAGAACCATTCGCGAAGCCATTGAATACATCGGATAATTATAATTTAAGGTCAGCTAATTTAACTTATTAATCGGAATATCTGATATTTTGTCCAAGCCTTCCAATGGAAGAATTTTAATTTTTATCATCAGGCTCAAAACCTGCTTTGGCAGAATTAATACCTCTATCATCAGCTTCGAAGTGAGGACAGGGTGACTGCAGATTTTTTATCATTGCCTTTCC
>CAKSDA010000037.1 GCA_934444895.1 uncultured Eubacteriales bacterium
TTCCTCCTTAGCTCAGTCGGTAGAGCGCGCGGCTGTTAACCGCGTTGTCGTTGGTTCGAGTCCAACAGGGGGAGCCACGAAAAAAGCAATTGCTTTTTGCAATTGCTTTTTTCAGTTATATTCGCCTTACGGCGAGTGATATTGCCTTCGGCAGTGATATCCGACTTCGTCGAGTGATATTCGCTTCGCGAGTGTAAGGGCGAATATAATATCACTGTGCCAACGGCACAATATCACTTTTACTGCAGACAAAAATATCACTCTGAGGGGAACTCGGAATATCACTATTTCTTTATATGAAGTGGGCTTGAGCTCATGAAAGAATAATATTATTTATATTCTATTTTCACTTTATCCTACATTTATTAAGATCTTATGAGAGTAATAAGCGGCAACAGTAAAAATAAAAAGTATAAAAATGCATATTAATGGTGGACAGTTAGGCAAACAGGGATAAGACGAACCTGCCCAAAACAGCGATCTTTAGGCATTTTTAGGCTTGTCGTCTTTGCAAGGCGTCAGCCTTGCGGCATCCTCCGCACCCAAAACTGCCTTAAATTTCATCCGTTTTGGGTCGAAGATTTTTTAAACTGATATATTTTTTACAGGGCGAGGCAAAAACACAGGTAATCCTAGCGGATTACCGAGTATTTTAACAAATGCCATGTGAAAAATTAGCGTTTAAAAAACAGATTCGGATTTATCACTGTTTGCCTAATAGAATTAAAGATATAATAGGCTAAAAGATGTGATCAGAACTAAAAAACATTTTTACATAGAGGGAGTACAGGAAAGTGTTAGGGCTCGGAACGATAATCAACAGTGCCAGCATAGTGATCGGCGGAATTTTGGGACTTTTTGCCGGAAGGCTGTTTAAAACAGAACAGCAGGAATCACTGAGTAAAACATGCGGAATAAGCGTGATTTTTATAGCAATATCAGGAGCAATGGAGGGAATGCTCAAAATAAGCGGCTCCAAAATTATTAGCGGAAAAGCAATGCTTGTTGTACTGTGCATTGCGCTTGGAACTATTATCGGCGAACTTATTGGGATAGAAAAAGACTTTGAGCGTTTCGGAGAGTGGCTTAAAAGGAAGACCGGGAACAGTGGTGACACAAGCTTTGTAAATGCTTTTGTAACGGCATCTCTTACCGTTTCGGTAGGAGCCATGGCTATTGTCGGAGCAATACAAGATGGTCTGCTTGGAGATTATTCAACGCTTGCGGTCAAATCCGTTTTGGACTGTATAATTATTGCCGTAATGACTTCTTCAATGGGTAAAGGAGCTGTTTTTTCAGCAATTCCGGTTTTTGCTTTTGAGGGATGTATCACGCTGCTTGCGAAGCTTGTTTCACCTATAATGACGCAGACGGCGGTTGCCTATTTATCGCTAATAGGCTCGGTTTTGATTTTTTGTATCGGTGTGAACCTTGTGTGGGGTAAGAAACTGAATGTCGCAAATATGCTCCCGGCAGTGTTTCTGGCAATTGCAGCGGCATATCTGCCGTGGAGTTTTTAAGGTGGTAACAAGATGAGTGATTATATAATAAGACCAATCACGCCTGCAGATGATTTAAAAATAGCAAAGATTATACGGGATAACTTAGAGCGTTTTAATCTCGATATTCCCGGTACGGCATATTTTGATAGGGAACTTGATACACTTAGCAAATACTATAGTGATATGCCGGATAAAAGAAAATATTTTATTGTGGCAGATAATAATGGTGCGGTTATCGGTGGTGTAGGTGTTGCAGAGTTTGAAGGACTTGATAACTGCGCAGAAATACAAAAGTTATATCTTTCAAATGCGGCGAAGGGGAAGGGTCTTGGTAAAAAACTTATGCTCACAGCCGAAGAATTTGCGATAAGCACCGGGTACAGCCGGTTGTATCTGGAAACTCATTCTAAGCTTGAAGCTGCAATCGGGCTTTATGAAAAGCTTGGTTTTCATTTAATAGATAAACCTGAAACCACACTTCATAGCACAATGGATCGGTTTTATCTTAAAGAATTAAAGTCCGACTGACCGATAAATTTAGGGTTGTACAGATAAATTATCAGAAAATAAATATAATGGTTAAAAATTGCTGTTTTTAACAGGTTCAGATTATCCCTGCGAACCCGTAAAGTGTTCGACGATGAAAAGCTTAGAGCTTTGTGATTAAAAATTATGACTTTCTGTTGAAAAACAAAATTTTATGTGCTACAATATGACCAAATAAACGATTATCGCTGTCTTTATAAGATATGTAGGTTCGATTTTCCGATTTTGAAACCACAGGGTGCATAAATATAAAAAGACTACGCAAGCGTATGTCGGACATCAAAGTTATTTCTTTTATTGAAAACGACGCAGCGGCGCTTTTACAATGGCTTAATGTGAGTATCAAGGTATAATATAATACTACCATGAAAAATGCATACGCACCCTGCCGGAAGAAACAAACCTATAACAAAGGGACGAAGTAAAACCAACGAAAGTTATGGTACTTGGGATGATTTCAACAATATCTTATACGGAGCAAGTAGGGCATTTTATTCGCAGGCTATGACTATATTGGTTTATGGCTCATGTATGGGTTATAATAATAAACAGAGGCTGCCTATGGCAGCTTTTCAAAAACATTGTGGTTAGCGACCGCTAACCGACATCAAATATAGGATTTAAAACATGTGTTTTAAGGAGCTGATTCCTGGAATGTCGCAGGGAAAACATTCAAATGTCGCAACGGTGTTTTTTGCAGCCGGATTCAGCTTAATGATGATGCTGGATGTTGTACTGGGATAAATAAAAAAGGGGGGTGGACAATAATTGAAAATATTGGTATACGGTGCAGGTGTACTGGGCTGTAATCTTGCAAGAAATATGTTTCGCGCGGGTAAGGATTTAACACTGCTTGCTCGCGGAAAATGGGCAGAAGAAATAGAAAAAAACGGACTGAGAATTAAGGATAAATTTTCTCCCCGTATGTCGGTCAGCCGCGTTCCTACAGTTACTGAACTTGCGCCGAATGATGTTTACGATGTGATCTTTGTTGCTGTGCGGTATACCCAGATTGAGTCCGTTATTGATGCTTTGCGTGCAAATAAAACAAAAAATATTGTTTTTGTCGGAAATAATGTGCATGCTTTGAAAACGGCAGCGCTCTTGCCCTGTAAAAATGTGATGTTTGCCTTCACCAGTGCAGCAGGGCACAGAGAAAGCGACCGCGTGTCTTCAGTGGATCTTTGCAAAATTACCGTTGGACAGTTGAAAAATGCGGCTTCAAACGAAAAACTGATCGGACAGATTTTTTCCGGAACAAAGTATAAAGTCACCTATGAACCGAATATGGGAGATTATCTCCTTTGTCATGCTGCATTTGTGGTTCCGGCTACATTTGCCTGCTACAAAACAGACGGCAATCTCAAAAAACTCAAAGGGAACACCGAATATCTTAATCGGCTGATCGACGCTAATATTGAGGGCTACCGTGCCATTAAAAATGCCGGGCATGAAATTTTGCCGAAAGGCGATAAGGATTTTGAGAGCGCCGGGTATCGTAAAACCTGCCTTAGATTTTATAGGCTTATGTGTGCAACCGTCCTTGGAAAAATCTGCATTTCCGATCATGCTATGAACGCGGTCGATGAAATGAGCACGCTGAACCGGGATCTTAAAGATTTTTTTGATGAAAATAACGCGGAGTATCCGGTATGGAAAGAACTTGAAAAAGAGTGCGAGAAATACTTAAAATGAAAAATCAGATTTTGGAAATAGCTTTGAAGAGCGCGGGGTATGAAGCATTGCTTATAATTGTATGAGATACCGGCATTCAAAAGGGCGCTGTTGGGGGTTATAATTATCTAAATTAACTGAATTCGAGGTGAATAACAATGCTGTTTGAAACTTTGGGCGATAAGAAAAATTCTGCCGTGCTGTTTTTCCATGCCATGGGCGTAACGGGCAAGAGCAGCGAACCGGTGGCACGGTATTTGCAGGATAAGTATTTTTGCATTATGCCTACCTCCACTGTGTATTGTGCGGGACAGAGATACCGCAGCAAAGCGGATGAGGTGCAGCAAGTGGAAAAATTTCTGTATGAGCAGGGTGTAAAAAATCTTGCAATGGTCATTGCGTCATCTATCGGTGCAGATCTTGCTATGGCATTTCTTTCACAAACAAAACTGCCGGTTGCCAATGCCTTTTTCGACGGCGGACAGTTTGCTCAAATTAAAAAAACAATGCGCCGGATTATGGCGCCGTTTCTGTATTTTGCCATCAAGAGCCTCTACTGGTCAAAGGGAAAGACGCTTAAAAAAATAATGTGGTGTGACGATGATGAAATTAAACCCTATTTTATCGCTGCAGGAAAGGCATTAAAATACGGAAATATGCGCCGCCAGCTTTCAGATAGTTTGGAGGATAAACCCTTTACAACCCTGCCTGAAAGGCTGCAGGAGAGAATATATTTTGAATTTGGAAGCATTGAGGATCACATAAAATACAGAGATGCGGTTATGAAGGCTTATCCGAAGGGTAAATTTCCTGTGTTTAAGAACTGCAACCACATGCAGTACCAAATTCAAAATCCGCAGGGTTTTGCACAAATGCTGCAGTCAATTATTGAGAAAAATGTTTTACCGGACAAAAAAGCATACTAAATTATTTTTTAAAAGAGTATCATAGCCATTGGCTTTATTGCCTTCCTCTTATAATATGACAGTATTAATTAGTATGTATAGAGCCATTTATGTGGATTAAAATAATCGGCATTTTTATACTGTTGGTTAAAAAATTCACACCTGATTTTTTAAACGGGTGTGAATTTTTGATTTTATCTGTATTTAAATAAAGCATCTTGACAACCTACCGTTCGGTAGTTATAATATTAATGCTATATAGAGCGATTTTGCACACAGGATAATGGTAACCTGGTATGAACCTGCTTTTAGACTCTTGTCAGCTTGGAAGAATCGCAATGTTAATTTGCATTGCTTGCTTTAGTGAGGGAATACTTTGTATAATTGCGTTAAAGGAGGTTTTTATAATGTTAAATGAAAACATCAAAGCAATCAGAAAATCAAAGGGCCTCTCGCAGGAGGAACTCGCAATTAAATTAAATGTGGTAAGACAAACGGTCTCTAAATGGGAGCAGGGTCTCTCTGTACCGGATGCCAATATGCTTATTTCAATATCGGAAGTGTTTGAAACACCTGTAAGTACATTGCTTGGAGAAACCGTTACAGAAACGAGGGCAGATGATTTAAAAGTAATTTCAGAGAAACTGGAAGTAATAAATCTGCAACTTGCACAGCGCAAGGCAATGTGGCGTAAGGTGTTCCATTGGATTTTCATATCCCTTTGCGTGGCTATATTGGCTTCTTTTGCGGTTCTTAAAGTATTAAACAGCCCGTATTTGGATTGGGATTACAGTAAACCTGAAACTGCGGTTGCCGGAACGGCTTTCCATGCGTTTGAGTGGCTTTACATTAGAACAGCACCGATTTTATTGATAGGTTTTGTTACAGGAGCCTTCTTAACGCGTAAAAAAGGTTAGGCTATTGATAGTCGAACACCTTACGGTTTCGCTTGTTGCCTTTTAGATTGTGGCAGGCTCGTGTCCCGTAACACTATACGGTTGTTCGTTGTTACTCAATAATTACTCAATAACTCTTCAAAGGATTTGTCTAAAGCCTTTGTTAATGCAACAATTTCAATATCTGTTACAAAGCGCTGTCCCGACTCAATTCGCTGTACAGCGTTTTTATCTACATCAAGACCCACAAGTTGTAATCTGTCGGCAAGCTCTCTTTGGGATATTTTAAGTTCTTTGCGAAAGTTTGCGACATTTTTTCCGCAAATATTATTTTTATTATCAATAGTTTTATTAATAAACATACAATTTCCCTTCAATTTTGACATTTAGTACTTGTCATTTCTTGAATTATATGCTATAATTAACAAAACATGACATTCAGTGAATGTCAAAAGGAGGGAATTATATGGAAGAGGCGCTTAAAACAAAATTCTGCAAACACTGTGGAGCCCAAATAGCATATGACGCAGTAATTTGCACAGCCTGTGGCCGACAGGTTGAAGAAATCGAGGCAAAGGGTGCAAATCAACCGATTATTGAGATTAATAATTCAAACGCAAATGCAAATGTAAACCAAAATACGAATGCAAATGTTAACGCAAATGCGGTTGGCGGAAGGCTTTGCAACAAATGGGTTTCTTTATGCCTATGTATTTTCTTAGGCCTCTTTGGCGCTCATAAATTCTATGAGGGTAAAAGCGGTATGGGCATAGTATATTTGATTACATTTGGCTTTTTTGGTATTGGGGTGCTTATTGATATATTTTCAATTCTTTCAAAACCAAATCCGTATTATGCGTAATAAAAAATTTTGTATGCAATTTTCGCACTTTTTGCATACAAAATTAATATAAATTCCGCTGATATTAAAAATCTTATATTTAAATCGCTTATTTTTAAACACCATATAAAATAAGAAATATGATCTTTTCAACTTTTTTGTTCAAAATTTGTTAATATTTTATTGACAGTAATTGTCACTTCATATATAATTATACATGTCGAGTATCGGCGATTTATATAAGGAGGCGACAATTTATGAAATTTTGTCAAAAGTGCGGAAAAGAAATCATGGAAGAAGCAAAAATTTGCCCTAACTGCGGATGCAGCGTTGAACCGGAGGAGGAGAAAAAAGCTGCAACAGGCGGAGACGACGGATTAGCCGTTGCCAGTAAAGTATTCCTCATAATAAGTTGTGTTGTGCAGGGATGTTTTTTGATTCCCCTTGCTTGGTGCTTACCTATTACAATTTCTATCTGCAATAAAATGAAGAGGAACGAACCGGTAGGAACCGGCCTTAAAGTTTGCGCATTATTGTTTGTAAACCTTATTGCAGGAATTCTCCTGCTTTGTCGTTCTGACGACCAATAAACCGGCAAAAAAGTTAACAGTGTTATATTTAGGCGGCGAGGAATACCGTATGGATTCCATCGCCGCCTTTTTTATGCGTGTTTTTAATAAAATCGCTAATCCGCTGTAGCGCTATAGAAAGTTTTACCTAAAAACTTCGAAATAAATTTTCAAAAAATGTTTTTTGCCAAGCATTTTATTTGTATTGAAGAACCTTTATTACATCTCCGGTATTTGCGTTAACCCATATTCCGATTTGGGTTTTTATTTCGGGATCACAATCTTTTAAATTCAGATTTTTGAATATAATATCATAAAAGGTTACACCATCTCTTTTATCAATTTCACAGGTGTAGTTGTTAAGAGCATTGGCGGTTATTATCAATTTAAATTCGCTTTCATGTTTTTTCGCCTCTTTAAAGGCTATTTTAACAGCCTCGTTTTTGCCAACCGCATAATGTTCGTTAGCGGTTGAAACTGTACTGCTTTCAGATTCATAATCGGTCCCGGATGTACTGTTTTGTTTGGCGAAATTTATGTTGCTGCTTTCAATTTTTTGACTTGCAGGACTTATGCCGCTTTTTTTAATATTGCTTTTATCGGCATATGATGGGCTGTTTTCGGCAGTGTTTGAACATCCGGCAGAAAAAAGCAAAATAAGAATGGATATTAATAAAAATACTTTTTTCATAAGGCAAACCTCCCTGTTAATATTAGGTTGGCGATAATAGGCACCCACACCTTTTAAAACGCCGAATTTGCGGTTTTTGTTTGTCCTTTTATTTTACTGATTATAACAAAAACCGCATGGATTGTAAAGCACAGGGCAATCAGTGGATTTAAGCATCGGATGGACTTTGCGAGCTCTGCACCGACCGGGGGGATTAACAGTATGGTTTTCGCCGCTTACCCGGCGTTTGCGTTTTTTAAAAGTTTTGCAGAAAAAACAACGGCTAAATAGTTAAAGCAAATACTAATAAAAAATTAAAAGCGGGGAATAATGATTATCGGTGATATATAATGTTAAAGGTTATTTTCAGAACACTGATTATGTATATTTTCGTAAGCATAGGCGTCAGGCTTATGGGCAAACGCCAGATAGGCGATATGCAGCCCACGGAACTTGTTGTAACCCTTCTTATTTCGGAAATTGCCGCTATACCGCTTCAAGATGTTTCTCAGCCGGTAAGCGTAGGTCTCACGGCAATTTTTGTTTTGGTTTTTTTAGAGATAATCGCTTCGGTAGCGGTAATGAAAAATCTTCATTTAAGAAGAATCTTCAGCGGCAAGGCTGTTGTTATTATTAAAAACGGAAAAATTAATCAAAAGGCAATGAAAAGTGTGCGAATGACGGTTTTGGACCTTATTGAAATGCTGCGTATGCAGGGGTATTTTGATATAGAAGAAGTGGAGAGCGCAATTTTGGAGGTCAACGGAAATCTCAGCGTGCGGCAAAAACCATCGGACGCCCCGGCCGTTGCAAAGGATTTGGGAATTAACCCTAAAGACGAAGGACTTTCAATGACCGTCATAAGCGACGGTAAAATTATAGATTCCTCCCTTACTCTTTTGGGACTGAGCCGAAACGATATATACTCGGCTTTAAATGAAAAATCACTTAAAGAAAAGGATATTTTTCTTATGACCCTTAATCGGAATCAAAACGGGGTTATAATAAAAAAGGAGAGGGATAAATGAAAAGGCTTATAATCGCCGGAGTAATACTTTTATGTATTGCGGGACTTAATGCTTTGGCCATGGTTACTGTTAATGAAAGCACCGAAAAAGCACTCAAAATGGTAAAAAATGTTGAGACGGCTACTGCCGATAACAGACCGGAGCAGGCAAAAAGGCTTAAGGATTTTTGGCAGGATACCTCCGAAAAACTTTCGGTTTTTGTTAACCATAACGATGTTGACGAAATAGGAAGAATTACCGAAAAGATGATTGTGGCTGCAGAAACAAATAATGAATCGGACCTTAAGTGTTTTGCAGGTGAAATAAAATATATTTTGGAAAATATTAATGAAGAGGAAAAACTAACGGTTTTTTCAATTATGTAGCAAAAATTCCGCTTATTAGTTATTAAGGGCTATTATGAGCGGAATTTTTTATTTGCTTAGGCAAGCAGGGATAAGACGAACCTGCCCAAAACAGTGATCTTTAGGCATTTTTAGGCTTGTCGTCTTTTGGGGGCGGTTAGCCTTGCGGCATCCTCCGCACCCAAAACTGCCTTAAATTTCATCCGTTTTGGGTCGAAGATTTTTTAAACTGATATATTTTTTACAGGGCGAGGCAAAAACACAGGTAATCCTAGCGGATTACCGAGTATTTTAACAAATGCCATGTGAAAAATTAGCGTTTAAAAAACAGATTCGGATTTATCACTGTTTGCCTAAGGCATTAGCGCAGCAGGTTCGATAAGGCGCTTTAAAATCAAAAATATATAAATGTAAAATTTTGTGCTTTATTGTCAAATAAGCTGAAATAATGCAGTATATATGGTTTTTGCTTTTAAAAATTTAAAAAAGAAAATTCAAGTTGCGTCAAAAAAACCTTTGTTTAGAGCCAATGCAACCACAGGGTTACAAAAAAACGAAAACTTTAATTGCTTGACAAAGACCTTGTTAATACTTAATATATGTTTTGGCGGCTATAAAAGCGGCACCGAAAATTTTAATACAAAGCAAAAAAGTCAAATGTAAAGTTTAAAAATTCAGTAAAATGTTTAAGCATTAAAAACTTTGTTAGAGGAGGGCTTTTCTTGACACTGGGTCAAAAAATAGCAATTTTAAGAACTTCATCGGAACTTTCACAGGAACAGCTTGCAAATAAGCTGGATGTTTCAAGACAGTCGGTTTCAAAATGGGAATCGGATCAGTCACTTCCGGAAATAGGAAAAATTATTATGCTGGCTGAATTGTTCAACATAACAACCGACGATTTGTTAAGGCACGAAATTCCTTTGGAACCGAACTACACAGAGCCTCTTTTCCGCCCTGAAGAAACAAAGCAGTATAACAGAAAATATTTTGGAACCGACGGATTCAGGGGAGAAGCAAATACGGTTTTAACAGCAGATCACGCATTTAAAATAGGAAGATTTTTAGGATGGTACTTTTCTAACCCCCTTTCAGGGTGCAAAAAAACAAACCACCGCACAAGAATAGTTGTGGGAAAGGATACCCGCCGTTCAAGCTATATGTTTGAATATGCCATAGTTGCCGGCCTTACATCTTCCGGCGCCGACGCATATTTGCTCCATGTTACCACAACGCCCAGCGTTGCATATGTGGTTCGCCAGGATAAATTTGACTGCGGAATTATGATATCCGCTTCGCATAATCCTTATTACGACAACGGAATTAAACTGGTTAACGGTTCCGGAGAAAAAATGGATGACGATACCCTGGCTTTGATTGAATATTATATCGACGGAAAACTTGACGCGCTTGACAGAACCGAGGATCTGCCTTTGGCCAAAAGAGAAAACATCGGTCGCACTGTAGATTATGTTTCCGGACGAAACAGATATTTAAGCTTTTTAATATCGGTAGCGGCAAATTCTTACAGGGGACTCCACATTGCGCTTGACTGCGCGAACGGTTCCGCATGGATGATAGCAAAGGCGGTTTTTGACGCTCTGGGAGCAAACACCGATGTAATTCACGCCGAACCGGACGGAACGAACATTAATTTAAATGCCGGATCTACCCATATTGGAGACCTTAGAAAATATGTTAAGGAAAATCATTGTGATATGGGATTTGCCTTTGACGGAGATGCAGACAGATGTATGGCTGTGGACGAAAAGGGCAACATAATAAGCGGAGATCACGTTTTATATATTTTCAGTCAGAGATTTAAAAAGCAGGGAATGCTTAAAAACAATTGCGTTGTTACAACAGTTATGTCCAATATGGGGCTTTTAAAGGCTTTGGATAAAGCCGATACATCTTATATAATAACCACAGTAGGAGACCGCTATGTTCTTGACGCTATGGTCAAAAACGATTGCAGCATAGGAGGAGAGCCCAGCGGACACACCATTTTAAGAAAATACGCTTCAACCGGAGACGGCATTTTAACTGCCATTATGCTTACCGAAACGGTAGTGGAAAGCAAACTCCCTCTAAGCAAGCTTGCAGAGCCCGTAGTAATGTTCCCTCAAACAATAATTAATGTTCCGGTTACAGACAAGGCCGCCGCACACAGCGATAAAACGGTTTTGGCGGAACTTGAAAAGATTGAAAAAGAGATGGGCGACAACGGCCGTATTCTGCTTAGGGAGAGCGGAACAGAGCCGATTTTAAGAATAATGGCAGAATACAGCAATCAAAAGCAGTGTGAAGCATATGCCGCAAGACTGGAAGATGTTATAAAAAAATGCGGATATGTTGTTAAGGGATAGTCACAGGAGGATAAACATATGTGTGGAATAGTTGGATTTACAGGCAAAAGACCCGCGGCACCGTATCTGCTTGAAGGTCTTGAAAAGTTAGAATATCGCGGATATGATTCTGCCGGGGTTGCACTTATGGGCGAAGACGGCCTCTCTGTTACCAAATTTAAGGGTCGCCTTAAAATCCTTTCGGATTATATGAACGGTGGACTTGATTATCCCCAACAAACCGGAATCGGACATACGCGCTGGGCCACTCATGGCAAGCCCAGTGATGAAAACTCCCATCCGCATACGAGTTTCGGCGGAAAGTTTGCAGTTGTGCACAACGGCATTATCGAAAACTATCTTTCTCTTAAAAATGACCTTGAGGCAAAAGGAATAAAGTTTGTTTCACAAACCGACACCGAAGTAATTGCCCATTTGCTTGAAGCAAATTATAGCGGAGATTTTTTTGAGGCAGTAAAAAACACCGTTAAAATGTTACAGGGATCATATGCTCTCGGAATAATCTGCACCGATTTCCCAAATGAAATATTTGCGGTAAGAAATGCAAGTCCGCTTATAATAGGCGTTTGCGAAGAGGGAAACTTTATTGCTTCCGATATTCCGGCGGTTTTACCTCATACAAGAAAGGTAATTCAGCTTTTGGATAACGAAATGGCAAGAATTACTAAGGACAATGTTGTGGTCTGGGATGAAAACTTAAACATAACGCAAAAACCGATCAGAACTATAGAATGGGATGTTGACGCGGCTGAAAAGGGCGGATATGATCATTTTATGTTAAAGGAAATAATGGAGCAGCCCAAGGCCGTTTCAAATGCGGTTCTCACCAGAATAAACAACAGTGACGAAATAGTTCCGGACGGTATAAATTTCACAAAGGAAGAGCTTGAAAATATAAACAAGATATATGTTATCGCATGCGGCTCTGCATATCATGCCGGAGTTGTAGGAAAGTATTATATAGAAAGCCTTGTAGGTATTCCGGTGGAAGTGGATTATGCTTCCGAATTTCGTTACCGCGATCCGCTTGTGGACGAGCACACTCTGGCTATAGTTATAAGCCAGTCCGGCGAAACTGCTGATACACTTGCGGGGCTTAGGGAGGCAAAGTCAAAAGGAGCCAGAATCCTTTCTATTGTTAATGTTGTGGGAAGCACCATTGCGGGAGAAAGTGACGATGTGCTTTATACTATGGCAGGGCCTGAAATTGCTGTTGCAACAACAAAAGGGTATACAACCCAGGTTGCAATGATATACCTGCTCGGCGTTTATATGGCAAAAAAGCTTGAAAAAATTTCACCGGAGGTTGCGGCGGAATATATAGATTATCTTAAAAATCTGCCAAACGATATTGAAAAGGGTCTTGAAAATATTGATTATATAAAAGATATAGCGCGCCGCTGTACCGATATAAAGGATGTCTTCTTTATAGGGCGCAATGTGGACTACGCAATCTGCCTTGAGGCATCTCTTAAACTTAAAGAGATAAGCTATATCCATTCCGAAGCCTATGCGGCCGGCGAACTTAAACACGGAACAATTTCTCTTATAGAGGACGGAACCTTTGTTATTGCCATAGCCTGCAATGAAAGACTTGCCCAAAAAACAAGATCCAATATTAAGGAAGTCAAGGCAAGAGGAGCTCATGTATTGGTTGTTACAAAGGAAAAGCATAAAAATGAATTTTCAGAGGCTGACGAAATGCTTATCGTTCCGGATGCGCCTGAAATCTTCTCCGCCGTTTCCGAAATTGTGCCGCTTCAGATTTTGTCATATTATATCGCACTGTACAGAGACTGCGATATAGATAAACCCAGAAATCTGGCAAAGAGCGTTACGGTTGAATAAAGCCGGTTTTACAGTAATTTTTCTATCCCGGAGTTTGTGGATAAATCCGCAAACTCCGGGATTTTTTGTGCCCGGACATATTGCTTTTTAAGGCATATCGCCTTTTTGTTTTTTAAAACACAATTTTTTATATTTTACGGCAAAGTGTTTTTGCACCGGCCTTTAAAAACTCACTTTTAATGGTTAAATACTTTTGCATTGGTGTTTTAAAGCGCAAAGGTTTATTAGTTTTTAAGTAACAAAGCTTTGTATCAACATAATAATAAGGGCTGCCCCATAATATTAATTAATAGGTTAATTTTAGGGATAAATCCGAATCTGTTTTTTAAACAGATTCAAATTTAACCTTAGGCAAACAGTGATAAATCCGAATCTGTTTTTTAAACGCTAATTTTTCACATGGCGTTTGTTAAAATACTCGG
>CAKSDA010000038.1 GCA_934444895.1 uncultured Eubacteriales bacterium
CGGCGATGACCAGTGGTCTAATATGCTTGGCGGTACAGAGCTTATCCGCCGTAAACTCGGTAAAGACGCCCATGCAATGACAATTACGCTTTTGACCGATTCTCAGGGCAAAAAAATGGGTAAAACCGCAGGCAACGCAGTATGGCTTGATCCAAATAAAACATCTCCGTATGACTTTTATCAGTACTGGCGCAATGTTGATGACGCAGATGTAATTAAGTGCATGAAGATGCTTACATTTATTCCTTTAGATGAAATATATGAATATGAAAATATGAAGGGCAGCGAAATCAACAGCGCAAAGGAAAGACTGGCGTTTGAACTTACTAAGATGATTCACGGTGAAGAAGAGGCAACAAAAGCACAGAATGCAGCAAGGGCACTTTTCGGAAATGGAAATGATATAAGTGATATGCCTGCAACCGATATTTCCGATTCTGATTTTTGCGATGGTGAAATCGGCATACTGGATTTAATGCTTTTGGCAGGAATTATACCTTCAAAGGGAGAGGGAAGGCGCCTTGTAACTCAGGGAGGCGTTTCTGTCGATGATGAAAAGGTTTCCGATCCTTATCATAAACTTTCAAAAAACGATTTTGAAAAGGGTTATGTAATTATTAAAAAGGGCAAAAAGGTATTTCACAGAATTAATCTTAAATAAAAAATCAGCCTTCCGTTACATATAAATGTTTCGGAAGGCTTTTTTAAGGGCAGGTTTTCGACCTGCAAAAATATATACAAAGACACAGTATAAAAGGCAGCGGTCAAAACCGTGACAGGTTCGAGTACTGTAACACTATGCAAACAGGTATAAGACAGACTTGTTACATAAAGAAAAGAGGTTATAGAATGGAAAGCGATAAAAGATCACTGTTGTTCGAAAGCGCGCATGAATTTATGGTAATCAGGAATTTATATGATTCCGCAGTAAAGCAGCTGGTACTTAAGTTTGAAGTTTTAAACGGTGAATTCAACGCATTTTATGCACGAAATCCGATACATCACATTGAAAGCAGACTTAAAACCGTTGAGAGCATTATAGCAAAGCTTGAAAGAAAAGAATTACCCGTTACAGTTGAATCCGCAAGAAATAATATTAATGATATTGCCGGAGTTCGCGTGGTTTGCAACTATATTGATGATGTATATCGTGTTGCTGAAATGCTTGAACGGCAAAACGATCTTGAGATTATTAAGCGTCAGGATTATATTAAAACGCCGAATTATAATGGATATCGCTCTCTGCATCTTGATATCAGGGTGCCTGTTTACCTTTCAACCCGCACTGAATATGTTATTGTGGAAATTCAAATACGCACCATTGCAATGGATTTTTGGGCAAGTCTTGAGCATGATATTCGTTACAAAGCGGACAAATCAAAGCTTCCTAAAGGAATTAACGAAGAAATGTATGAATGTGCCGATAAAATCGCCGAAATTGATAAACAAATGCAAGATATGTATAAGCGTATAAAAGCATCTCAAAAAGAAAAATAAGAAAATAGTTTGTATATAAAAAATTTTTTATCAAAAATAACTAAAAATAAAATAAAAAACAAAAAGCATTGCAGTTTTATGCAATGCTTTTTAAGTTTAAAATTATTACTTTGGTGTTGCACTCGTGCAACGCAATTATAATACTTTTGAAAGAAAGGTTTTGAGCCTTGGATTTTTAGGATGATTGAAAATTTCGTCAGGTGTACCTTGTTCCATGATTTTTCCCTCATCAATAAACAAAATACGCGAGGCAACCTCTTTTGCAAAGCCCATTTCATGAGTAACAACAACCATTGTCATTCCGGCATTTGCAAGATCTTTCATAACATCCAGAACTTCTCCGACCATTTCAGGATCAAGCGCACTAGTGGGTTCATCAAACAATATAACTTCCGGGTTCATTGCCATAGCGCGCACAATGGCAATACGCTGTTTTTGACCACCGGATAGGGTGGAGGGATAAACATTTGCCTTGTCTTCAAGCCCTATTTTCTTTAATAAATATTCGGCATTTTGCTTTGCTTCACTTATTATCTGATTTTTTGTTTTACCGTTTTTCTTTGCGTTTTTAAGCCCTATATGAACGGGAGCCAACATAATGTTTTGAAGTACCGTTTTGTTATTGAAAAGATTAAACTGCTGAAAAACCATTCCCATTTTTTGGCGGTGAATATTAATATCAACCTTTGGATCCGCTATATCAACACCGTCGAATATTACTTTTCCCGATGTGGGATCTTCCATGCAGTTGAGGCACCTTAAAAAGGTGGATTTACCGGAACCGGAGGGACCAATGATAACAACCTTTTCGCCCTTTTCGATATTAATGTTTATATCGTTTAAAACAACATGTTTACCGTAGACTTTTCTTAAATTAACCGTTTCTATCACTTTTCCTCAGGCTCCTTTCCATTATTTTTACAAGCATTGTTATAAACAAAACCAAAACGATGTAAATCAACGCCATAAATATGTAAGGTACCATAAATTCGTAATTGTTTGTAGCAATATAGTTAAATGCCATATACAAATCCGTAGCGCCTACAAAACTTACGACCGAAGTCTCTTTAATCAAAGCAATAAATTCATTGCCCAGGGTAGGCAGTATGTTTTTTATTGCCTGAGGAATAACAATTTTAAGCATTGTGGTGGAATAGCTGAGCCCTACTGCGCGTCCGGCCTCCATTTGACCGTGATCAACCGAAAGGATACCGCTGCGCATAATTTCTGATATATATGCGCCGCTGTTTAAACCGAAAACTGCTATGGCAACGCCCAGTGAGTTTGTATGAATGTTTAAAAGAGGCAGCATTACATAGTAAAATACAAGTAACTGCACAACAATCGGAGTGCCGCGGAAAAATCCGACATATACGCTGCATATGCCATTTAAGATTTTTGGCAGCGTTTTATATTTAGGAAGAACGCGTACAGTTGCAATAAGCGTTCCTATAACAATACCAATTAGAAGGCCGAGTATAGCAATAACAATTGTGTTTTGCAAACCTTCTAAAACCTTATTGTAACCGCCGGCATTTAAGAATACATTAAAAAAGCTGCTTACTTTTTTATCAAAATTTCCCATAAGATAAATTCCTTTAATCATATTTACGCCAAATACCTCACAGGTTTATTTTCCGGTGAGGTATTTAACATTTCGTTTTACTTTGCCTTATGTTGTACCGGCAGGATTGGTCCGATGATCAAGAGCCTGTTACCGGGTGCAACATTGTTTTGCAAAACACAGCAAAATCGTTTGGTAAATTATTTCATTTCGTTAATGGCTTTTGTGATGCAAGTGGCAGGAGCAGAGTCGATAATTACATAGTTTACATTTCCGTTTAACATATCCTGAACAGCCAAAGAACCGTTTTTGTATCCAACTGCTTTTGCTTTAAGACCGTCAAAACCGTAGCTTTCGTCACCTTCAACATAGAATTGACCGGTTGTGCCTGTCTGAACGCCGATTTTAATGGTATCATCAAGAGCGTTAAGCTTTTTCTCAACTTCTTCTTTTGATTTGCAGTCGATGAAATCTTTGTCGTCGCTCTTAACAATAAGCTTCTGAGAAGCAGAATAGTATGAATCAGAGAAGTTTACGAATTCTTTCCTGTCTTCTTTAACGGTAAGACCTGCCATTGCAATGTCGCATTTTTGCTGACTTACTGAAAGGCAAACTGCATCAAAATCCATATTTTTAATTACAAGTTCTTTGCCTAATTTTTCAGCAAGAAGCGAAGCAATTTCCATATCGATTCCGAGGTACTTGTCACCGTTTGTGTATTCAAACGGCTCAAATGCTGCGTTTGTTGCAACAACAAGCTGATTTTTTGAAGAATCTTCTTTGGCTGATGTGATTTCAGTAGGAGTGCCGTTACCGAAGTACTTATCGCAAATTTCATCAAGTTTACCATTGCTCTTGATTTCTTTAACGAAGTCGTTTACCTGGGTTAAAAGTTCCGGTTGTTTTTTGTCTACACCGAATGCATATTCCTCATCTGTAAGATTGAAGTCAATAACCTGGGCTGATGTTTTTGTTCCGCATCCTGCAAAGCACATTACTGTTAAAACAAGTGCAAAAACGATTGATACTAATTTTTTCATTTTTCTTTCCTCCAAAAGTGTTTTTATTTTCGATGAATATATATTAGCATGTTGTGCATAAAAATGCAAGCATTTTTTTATATTTTTTTGTTTTTTAGATAAATATGCAAAAATAATTCAAAATAATGCCGAAAAATGTACAATTTAAATAATAATGCATGCATATATGCATTAAAATATGCAAATATGCATGCATTTTTTTAATTAAAAAGTATTTTTTTGTTCTGCATAAACATATATTCAACCGTTTCAAGCATTTTTTTATTTTCGTTTAACGAAAGGGTGGGATCACTTTTATATACCCGTTCGGCAGCTGCACAAGCAGAGTATAAAACCGAATCATCATTTAATATGTCGGCAATTTTCAGTTTTGGTAATCCATGTTGCTCGTTACCCAAAAAGTTGCCCGGACCACGCAGTTTTAAATCTTCTTCGGCAATTTTAAACCCATCTTCGGTTGAGCACATTATTCTAAGCCTTTGTTTTGAAACTTGGCTTTTTGAGTCCGAAATTAATATGCATGTGGATTCAGCACTTCCGCGTCCGATTCTTCCTCTAAGCTGATGCAGCTGAGACAGTCCAAAACGGTCGGCGTTTTCAATAACCATTATGGCTGCATTTGGAACATCAATGCCAACCTCAACAACCGTTGTTGAAACCAAAAGCTTTACGCTGCCGTTTAAAAAGTCGTTCATTATTTGGTCTTTTTCTTTTGATTTCATCTTTCCGTGCAAAAGAGCAATGGGATAATCTTTAAAAATTCCTTCTTTAAGTTTCTTTATATATTCTGTTGCGGATAAAAGGGGAACATCCTCATTTTCATCAATAGCCGGGCATACAATATAGCCTTGCAAGCCATTTTCAATATGCTTTTTTACATAGTTTAAAGCTCTGGCTCTGAGATTTGAGGTTATGCTGAAGGTTTTAATAGGTTTGCGTCCGGCCGGACGCTCTTTTATTGTGCTGATATCAAGATCGCCGTAAATAACCAGACCCAATGTTCTGGGAATGGGGGTTGCAGACATAACCAAAGTATGCGGAGAGTTTGCTTTTGTATTTAAAGCCGCTCGTTGGGATACTCCGAATCTATGTTGTTCATCGGTTACAATAAGTGCGGTATTCGGAAGTTCAACATCATCTGACAAAACGGCGTGAGTTGCAATTAAAATATCTATACGGTTGTCATTAAGTTGGGCTTTAATTTCTTTTTTTCTCTTTTGCGAAAGGGCTCCGGTTAAAAGCTCAATTTTAATACCTTTATTTTTGAACAGGGAAGAAAAAGTTTCAAAATGTTGATTAGCAAGAATTTCAGTGGGTGCCAATACAACACTTAGCTTTTTATTTTTAAAACAGTTGTAGCACAGCGCTGCGGCTACAGCCGTTTTACCTGAGCCTACATCGCCCTGAATAAGTCTGTTCATTGGAACAGATCCGGACATATCCTTTTCACATTCCTTAATAACATCGCTTTGAGATTTTGTAAGCTTAAATGGAAACAGATTATAGGTTTCAGCATCCGAAACCGGAGTTATGGAAAATGCACTGTTTTTGCGATTTCTGCTTTTTAAAAGTTTAAATCCCAGGGTTAAAAAGAAAAGTTCTTCAAATGCCAAACGCCTTTGCGATGCGGAAAGCATTTCCTCTGAAGATGGAAAGTGGATATTTTTTATTGCTTCTGATTTTGAAATCAGGTGGTTTTCATTTAAAATACACTGCGGCAGAGTTTCTTCCACATTAAAAGAATTAATGGCGCTTTTAATATATGATTCTATCATTTTAGAGGAAATGCCGGCGCTTGTTTTGTATATAGGATGCAGATAGTTGCTGTCGCTGCTTTTAATTTCAGGAGAAAGCATTTCAAGGCTTTTTCCGTTATATTTCGCCCTTCCGTAAAATAGATAAGTGTTACCAGGTTTTAATGATTTGGCAAGATATTTGTTTGCGAATATAACTACCCTAATTTCGCCTGTACGGTCATATATTAAAAACGAATAGGTTGTAATGCCTTTTTTGTAAGATACTTTTTCTGTTATTTCGCTGAAAATTTTTGCTTTGATGCAAACGGCTCTGTTTGCGTTTTCATCACAATTTACATCACATATTTTAACTATATCAGACCAGTTTTGGTAGGCTCTGGGGAAAAAAGTAAGCATGTCCGAAAGTGAATAAAGGCCCAGCTTATTTGATAAAAGCTGAGCTCTTTTTTCACCGATTCCCTTTATATATCTTATGCTGATATCATGGATCGACATAACATTTACTCCGAAAAAATTATTCTGCGGAAATAATAAAATAGTATACGGGCTGACCGCCGTTTATAAAGGTTATTTCAACCTTTGAACCTAATTTTTCATTGAGTTCGCTTTGAATTCTTTCTGCGGTCGCTTCATCAATGTCTTTACCATAAATAACTGTTAGAAAATCAACATTTTTCTTGCACATTTTGTGACAAAGCTTCAAAACGCAATGTTCTATATCAGTTTCGGTAAACACTATTTTACCGTTTTCCATAGCCATTAAATCGTCTTTTTTAATCTTAAATCCGTCAAAGTCCGAATCGCGCGCCGCAAAGGTTATTTGACCGGTAGTGACTTTTTGAAATGCTTTTTGCATTGCAATAGCGTTTTCTTCATCATTACTTTCAGGGTCAAATGCCAGCATTGCTGAAATGCCCATTGGGATAGTTCTTGTAGGAAGAACTATAACCTTTCTGGAACTCAAAGGAACTGCCTGTTCGGCGGCCATGATAATATTTTTGTTATTGGGGAGAACAAATACAGTTTTTGCGGGGGTATGTTCTATGGCTTTTAATATGTCATCGGTGCTGGGATTCATTGTCTGTCCGCCGCTTACAAGGGTATTAACTCCGAGTTCGGTAAACAAAGACTCAATGCCTTCTCCAACGCACACTGCCACAAAACCTACATCCTCTGTAGCTTCAACCGGCACAAAACTTTCGGTGTTTGTGCTGTTGTTAATCGGCTGATTTTTGGCAAGCTCCGCATCGTGTTTTGCTTTTTCATGCTGATCGCGCATGTTTTCAATTTTAAGGTTTACAAGCTGGCCAAATGTGAGCGCCTTTTCAATAGCGTTTCCCGGATGCTCGGTATGAACATGTACCTTTATGATTTCCTCGTCATCAACAACTACAACGCAGTCGCCGATTCCCTCAAGAAAACCGCGCAAGTCAACAGGGTCGTTATCTGATTTATCTTCTTTGCGTTTTACAATGAATTCAGTGCAGTAGGTGAATGTAATATCTCCGTCAAATTCACCGGCCGCGTTTAATCTTGTTTCTGCTTTCTCGGTCGCAGGAACTGCGGGAGCGTTTTCAAGTTCGATTATTTTGCCGTATTTGAAAACCGAAAGCATACCTTCAAATATTTTTACAAGGCCGCAGCCTCCGGCGTCAACAACGCCGGCTTTTTTCAAAACAGGAAGAATATTCGGTGTATCTTCAAGGGCTGTTTTTGCGCCTTCCAAAGCAGCTTCAAATACTTCCAGAGCATTCATGCCGGATTCAAGAGAAGCTTTTGCGCTTTCAGCGGCAACGCGGGCAACAGTAAGAATAGTTCCCTCGGTTGGCTTCATAACAGCTTTATATGCAGCCTTTACACCAAGTTCCAACGCAACAACCAAATTTTCTGCAGTTACTTCTTCACAGTCCTTAAACCCTTTTGCAAATCCTCTGAATAATAATGAAGTAATAACACCTGAGTTACCTCTGGCCCCTCTTAACAACGCAGAGGCGGCAATAGAAGAAATTTCTCCGGCGGTTTTTCCTGATTGCTTCGAAAGCTCTCTTGCGGCATTGCCGATACTCATTGACATATTTGTACCGGTATCACCGTCAGGCACGGGGAATACATTAAGTTCGTCGACACGCTGTTTTTCGTTGCATATATTATTAGCACCGGAAATTATTGCATCGCGAAGAATATTACCAGAAAACAAAACTAACACTCCTTAATCTTTAATATCATCAACACGAACAATTACCTTGGTAACCTTAATTCCGGTTGCCTCAAATACCGTGTATTTTATTTTGTGAGTAATACTGTGGGCGATAGCGTTTATGTTGGTGCCGTATGCAACGGCAATGTGCAAATCAACGGTTATTGAAGAAAAATCACCCTTTACAATAACACCGGTATCAATCGCGTTTTTGCCTTTAATAAGTCCGAGCAGTCTTTGTTTGCCTTTCGGAACCATGCCGGCAACGCCGAAGCACGAAGTGGCTGCATGACCTATAAGTTTGGTGAAATAACTGTTTGAAAGAGCAATTTTACCGATTCTTGTTTCATAAGATACCATAATAAATCCTCCCTAGATTATTTTAATTTTTCTATTCCTCCGAATAAATCGGAAAGTGAAGGCGTTAAACCTTTGCCGAATTTTTCACTGTAAATAACAAGGCCGCTTTTGTAGCAAACAGGTATTACCGGCAGCTCCGCAGTAAAGGCAACGGTTAAGTCCTGCAAAGAGTATAAACCGCTGTAATATCCGTTATATGCTTCTGCGGAAGTAAGTGTAATATCAATTACAGGCTCTGAGGAAACATTGGAAACATTTTGGCTTGAATTTTCCGCAGAGGATGCATCGGCGCTGCTTGTTTTTGCCGGCTTTGAAGATTCGGCCCGGGATGACGCTGTAGTTGCATTTGCTTTATCGGACTTTTTTTCGGCCGGTTTTGCCGAGACATTTTGTCCTAAAAGCGCACCTGCCGAATTGGTGTTAACAATTTGGCCAAGATCCATATTCAAATCAATACGAATTTCGCCGATATAAAGATCATAATTTCCGGATCTTAAACGCGCGGTGTACTGATCAAACGGAACCGAAACAATATTTATGTTTATGCCGGAAGCCTTAAGATTATCCTTAATTTTGCCGGCTGCCGATACGCGGCATGCGTTATTTGAATTTACAAGAAGGGAAAAGGACAGAGGCCTGTTGTCGGATCCTAAAATATTTCCGTCCTTGTCTGATTTTTCAAATCCGGCCAGCGAAAGGTTTTTCTTTGCGGTTTCCACATTTGGTCCTGCAGAAATGTTTTGATAGGTTGAAACCTTTGTCCATACAGAAGGAAACGGACCGAGCGCCGGAGTTGCTTTTGAAAAATATGCCGATGTGCATATTTCGCGGCGATTAATGGCAGATGAAATTCCCTGCCTTACATAACTTTTATTTAAAATTCCGTTGTTTGGATTAAAGCCGATAAATACAATGTTGTTTTGCAGTATATCGGCGGTTTTACCATTCATTTTAGGAATAACATTATCGGAAAGATCGGTGTAGTATAAATCAATCATGCCGGCTCTTACTGCCTGATCAACCGATTCGTTATCAGGACAGTCAACCGCAATAATTTCTTTAATTGCCGACTTGCTTCCGTAATATTGCTCGTTGAGTACAAGTTTGCCGTCTTCAGGTTTAAAAACATATCTACCGTTTCCTATAGGCGGCAAAAGGCGGTTATCAGAATCTTTTAAATTATCGCTTCCGGATTTCATTATTGGGAAGGTTAAGAGATTAGCAAAATCAGGGTCGTTACGGTTTAAATTTATTGATAGTGATTTATCACCGGTAACCGAAGCGGATGTTGCATGGCCTAGAGATTTAGCAAATGATTTTGCGGATTTTTTAGCCTTGTTAAAAGAAAACACAACATCTTTTGCGGTAACTTCGGAACCGTCGGAAAATTTTGCGTCCCTTATAACTATGGAACAAATTTTTTTAGATACCGAGACCGACTGTGCCAGACGGTAGTTAATGTTACAATTATTGTCGAGAATTAAAAGAGTATCGTAAATAAGTTGAGTAAAGACCGAGTTTTGCTCGGTGGAGCAGGTGTAGGGATCCAAAGTATCTTTACTGCTGTAAAGAATACTTACTCTTTCCGCAGCTTTTGCTTCCGATTCGCCGGAGGTGTTTTGGGATGTATTATTGTTTTTGTTATTTTTATTGCAACCGCACAAAAATAATAAAATAACCGAAAGAAGTAATGAAACAAGCTTTTGGTATTTCATAATACACCTCCTGATAACACATTAAAACATTGTACATTATACTACATAAATATTAAATATTCAATAGACATAGTTTTTAAAATGACTAAGTTTTTAAAATGGCTAAATAGACAGAACCAACATATAAGCAGTATAAATTCTAAATAGATACAAGTTCTGCCGACAGGGCTTTTTTTGACCGCCTGTCAATTTCGAAAAGGCAACCATTCAGAGATGTGCTGCCGCTTGCAAATTTAAATCGCTCCGGGATTTTATCCTTCATTCTTTTGATTATAATTTCCTTTTCAACACCAAGCACCGAGTCATTAACTCCTGTCATTCCCAAATCGGTAATGTAGGCGGTGCCGCCCGGTAAAATCTGATTATCAGCAGTTTGCACATGTGTATGTGTTCCAAAAAAAGCAGTTACTTTTGAATCAAGGTGAAAACCAAGTGCGCGTTTTTCGGATGTTGCTTCGGCATGGAAATCCACAACAATTATCTCCGCTCCTTCGGATTTTGCTCTTGTTATCATGGCGTCGGCTGTTTTGAAAGGGCAGTTTATACTGTCCATATATATCGTTCCCATAAGGTTTATTACGGCAATTTTTACATATCCCTTATCTATAATAGAAATTCCGCTTCCCGGAACAGAATCGGGTAAATTCGCCGGTCTTATTAAAAAATTGTTTTCATCTAAAAAGGGATAAATTTCTTTTCTTCTCAGTGTATGGTTCCCTCCGGTAATAACATCAACTCCGGAAGAAAACAAAATTTCAGCGCTTGACGGTAAAATCCCATTACCTTCGGCGGAATTTTCACCGTTTGCGATTACAACATCTATTCCTTTTTCTTTTTTAAAAAGCGGAAGTTTTTTAAGCACAGCCTCGCACCCGGGTGTGCCGCAAACATCTCCGACAGCAAGTATTTTCATAACCTGAACCTTTCATTTTTTGCTTTGCTTTTAACTCAAATAACAACTATGACATTCTTTTAAATATGAATTAAATATACAATATTATTTTACAACAAAAATATCTATATTTCAATCAAAATTCAATATATTATTTGAAACTGTGATTTTTGAATCAGATTACAAATATTCTTTCAAAACAGATTGTATATAATATTGTAAATTAGATTGTAAATAACCTTGCTAAGCAATTTGGTTTGTGTTAAAATAATTATATATTTTTTATTATATTTTTGGTGGGTTCAACGATCAAGATCCTAAGGGAAGTGCTTTTATGAAATATGTTTTTTCGGATAATATAGGAAATCTTAAGCCCTCTGCTATAAGAGAAATTCTTAAGCAGTCATCTAAACCGGGGCTGATACCGTTTTCAGCGGGTAATCCCTGTTTTGAGGCCTTTCCGGTTAAGGATATTGCAAGAATATCGTCTGATATTCTGCTTAATAATCCTATAGAAGCGCTACAGTACTCCGTAACCGAAGGGTATGAACCGCTGAGAAATTATATGAAAAAGTATTTAAGCGAGAATTATAATGTCGGATCATGCGACGATGATATTTTAATAACCTCCGGTGCGCAGCAGGTTATGAATCTTTCTGCAAAAATTTTGACAAACAGGGGAGATTCGGTTATTTGCGAGGATCCGAGTTTTATAGGTTCGCTTAATTCATTCCGCTCATACGGAATCAATCTTGTAGGTGTTAAAACCGAAAGTGACGGAATGAATATTGAGGATCTCGAAAATGCGCTTAAAACAACTAAAAATGTTAAATTTATTTATACCATACCTAATTTTCAAAACCCCACAGGCGTTACAATGTCGCTTGAAAAGCGAAAAAAAGTTTATGAACTTGCAAAAAAATATAATGTGTTAATTTTAGAGGATAATCCATACGGCGAGCTTCGTTTCAGAGGCGATTATATTCCCTCGATTAAATCATTTGATGACAGTGGAATTGTTATCTATGCAGGCTCTTTTTCAAAGGTGTTGTCGCCCGGTATCAGAGTAGGATATACAGTTGCCAATAAGGATATTGTTTCTAAAATGGTTGTTTGTAAACAAACCGACGATGTACATACTGCCTTATGGTCGCAAATGATAGCATTTAGGTTTATAAGCGAGTGCGATTTTAAAAACCACCTTAAAAAAATTCAGGCAATATATAAAAGAAAAGCTGAACTATGCATGGAAAGTGCAAAAAAATACCTTTGTCCTAAGGCCTCGTTCAATTCGGTTGACGGCGGACTGTTCTTGTGGTGTGAAATAAAAAGCGGTAAAGATATAAGCGAATTATGCACCGAGGCTTTGCAAAAGGGCGTTGCGGTTGTACCGGGTACAGCGTTTTTGATTAATCCAACAGATAAAACAAACTGCATAAGAATTAACTATTCAACGCCGAGCGACGAACAGATAGTCAAGGGACTTGAAATATTGGGCGGCATTTTATAGTTTTACATTAATAAATACAAACAGGAAATATACAAATTACAATTTTAAAAAACTTACAAGCAACTTAAGGAAGTGTTGTAATGCAGATGCCGCTGATCGGAAACAAGCGCATTTTACGAAGCATTAATACCATGACTTTAAACGGTAAAATTCCCCATGCAATTATTATTGAAGGGGAAAAGGGGTTGGGCAAAAAAACTCTTGCAAAGTATATTGCAAAGGCAAGACTTTGCGGTGAAGCAGAAAAACCCTGTTTAAAGTGTAAAAGCTGCCGACTTGTTGAAGTAGGCAGCCATCCTGATTTTATTACGGTTTCACCTGAAGGGCAATCGATAAAGGTTGATAAAATAAGAACCCTGCGCAGCGAAGCGTTTATGTCGGCAACAACCTGCATGGGCAGAGTGTTTTTAATAGAGCAGGCAGATCTTATGAATCAAAATGCACAAAACGCATTGCTTAAAATACTTGAGGAGCCGCCTGAAGGCGCATGTTTTATATTGCTTGCAAGTTCGGCGTCGTTATTGCTTCAAACCATAAGGTCGCGTTGCGTTTGTTTTACGCTCGCACCGGTAGCGGTTAATGATGAAAGCATTGAGTTTTTAAAATCCAAAACCGGAATTTCCTTTGAAAAGGCAAAAGAGGTTTTAACCTTGGCAGACGGCAATATAGGAAAGGCCGAACAACTTCTTAATACAAGTGATGAGCCGGTTTCGGTTACTGCCGAAAAAATTGTAAAAAAGGCTGCCGAAAGCAATATGTTTGAAGTCTTATCGTCACTTAACTCTTTTATGAAAAGCCGAGAACAGACAAATGAAATGATTTTTTATTTAAAGGAAAAGATTGTTTGTGAAATCAAAAACAAAACAAGCGGTATTTACAGCAATTTTTCTTTAAAAAGGCTTAACCGCTGCTATGACGGGC
>CAKSDA010000039.1 GCA_934444895.1 uncultured Eubacteriales bacterium
TTCCAGAATATTGGCATAAATTTGCTCTTTGCCGTACATTATGCCGCTCCAGCCCACGGAAATTTCGCTGAGTCTTGCATTTTGATACAGGGCAAAATATGTCGGAATCATTATTATCGCAGCCATTAAAAAGCCCAGTACCGCCTCAAAACAGAACCATAAAAACCTTGACACTTTCATTGAGTAACATCCGGACAGGCATCTGACAATCCAGTATATTACAACAAAAACAACCATTCCGTAGAAAAAGAAATAGTTTGTTATTGCCGAAACCGCGACCATTGCTGCAAAGAAGCCTCTTTTGTTTTCGGTTATTAAAAGTTCAAGCGACAAAAGCAAAAGCGGAAAAACAATTATTGCTTCATGAAAATGATTAAAAAATATGTTGTATACCGAAAATCCCGAAAAGGCGTACAAAAGCGCTCCCAGCCTCGCGGAATACGCAGTTCTTGTAAACCGCCTTATATAACAATATGCCGTAAGGGCGCTTAGTGCAAATTTCAGTATAAGCAAAGGCCCCATTAAGTAAGGAACAAAATTTGACGGAAATAAAAGGGTTATCCAAAAAAACGGGCTTCCAAGCAGATAAAATCCATAGGAGCCTATAAAATTAACCCCCAGATCGGTCTCCCAGTTCCATCCCCAATTTCCGCTTCTTATCGCATCGTGGCAAACCTTATAAAAAGGTATTTGCTGAACATTAAAATCTCCGTAAAACAGAAAATATCCGTTGTCGGCAATTATATAGGGAACAAAAAATGCCGCTGCCGTTAAAAGCGCGATAAAAAATGTTGAAGCGTACAGCTCTTTTTGCTTTCCGATAAGTTTTAATTTTACAGAAGAAAAATTCATGTTTTATCTCCCCTTGTCCTGCAACGCTTTGCGGCCGTCGGCCTTTAAGGTTGAAAATTTTAAACAATAATACGCGCTTACAAAATAAAGTATAAGATTAAGCGCCGAAAAAACAACCATATAAAATGTTTGATGGTGTTCAAAGAAGGAATCGCGACTGTTCCACATAAACATAGGAATCATATGGTTAACAAAAACAATAAAACTCAGTGCGGCAAAACAGTAATAAAACGGGCGATAATTCAAAACGACCGCCGCCGCGAGAAGGAAAATAAGCGCCGCAAACTGATATCTTTCATGCATACGGGTGGTAAACATAAATATGGTATTTAAAAGCAAATACCCGGTTACAAAAACCGAGCGGTTTTTTGAAAAATAGTGGAAAACAATTATTGCGACAACAAATATTGCAAGCATTACTATGCTTAAAACATAAGGGGAAACAAGGCCTCCGTTTTCTGAAGTATCCCTAACACCGTTAAGCCCAAACATTCCGTAAAGATTATAGGCATTAAGCGTATAATAGGGATAGGATCCCTGCCCTTTAAGATATACATGCAAAAACAAAAGCGGATCGTTTGAACCTATCATAAAAGGTATAAATACCGCCGCAACCGAAGCTGCCGCAACCCCTATGCCCTTCATGAATTTTTTAAATCCGTATCTCATGAAAAGTTCCGCCAAGAACAATGGCACGCAAAAAAGCGACTGGAACTTAGTCATTCCCGCAACAGCAAATAATGCCGAAGCAAAAAGCGGGTGATCCTTTTCTAAAAGCCAAAAACTCAAAAACAAAAGCAGGCACATAAGCTGATCGGTTTGCCCCCAAAAGGAACTGTTGAAAATCGCTGCCGGATTAAACATCCACAAAAGCGAAGCCACAAGCCCTGCTTTTTTATCTTCTTTTCCGATAACCGAAAACAAAACCAGAGAAAGAACCATGTCCGCCAAAATCGGCCACATTTTCATAAGAAGCATTTGTATATACTCATGGCTTTCGATTCCTGCCACTTTATAAAAAAGACCGGTTATGTAAAGGAAAAACAGATATATCGGAGGGTAGTCAAGAGAAATGGAATCGGCTCTTTTATATATGTCAAAAATGCCGCTTTGAAGCCCTATCGCCCAATCGCGGTACCAAAATGTGTCGTTTATATTATAATATCCTATGCATGCGGCCAGGCGGATAGCAAGCGCAAAAATAAAGGATATAATAAAAATGTCGATTATATTGCGATTTTTTGCGTAATTTAATTCTACACTTCTGCCCGTCATTCACACACCACCATTTTAAAATATATCAATCAAGTGTTGCGCTTGGTAAGGACTAACCGACTGACTGATAAACAGCAGTTTTATCGGAAATAAAATTTTTATGTATCAAAGTTTTCAAAATGAAGTAATACTGCCGTATTACAAGGCTTTGCAACAAAGATTAAGGGAAATTTTATCCGCCGAAACCAATTTGTCCCTATAGATTTAAACACAACAACTATTGATATTATATCAGTAATTGGTATAATAATCAATGGATAAAAATAAATGTTTACCGCCTTAATTTTTTAAATTCATATTTAAAAATATACCGGCTTATATTGTCGAACAAAGTACATTTTGCCTCTTACTAATTTAGAAAGGCAAAATACATGACTAAGTTATAAAGGCAAAACAAAGGCAGTGAAGCAAAGGGGTAAAATAAAAAAGGTAAAACAAAAACGGAGGACTTTTTATGATAAGCAATTATTACGCAATGCTTTTTAGAATGAAATACATAAACAGGTGGTCTCTTATGCATAATCTCAGAACCGAAACTCTGAGCGAGCACTCATTGGAAACCGCCTTCATAGCGCACTGCCTTGCGGTTTTGTGCAACAAGCGCTTTGGAGGAAGCTTAAATGTGGGAGATATAACCGCCGCCGCGCTTTTTCATGATACTTCAGAGGTAATTACCGGGGATCTTCCTACCCCTGTAAAATATTACAACGACGATATAAGGTCGGCATATAAAGATATAGAGGCGATGGCCGAGGAAAAATTGCTTGACATGCTGCCGGATGACCTAAGACCGGAATTCGAGAGGCTCTATAATTTGGACGAAAAGTCTAAAAAAATAGTAAAAGCGGCGGATAAACTTTCGGCTCTTATTAAATGCAAGGAGGAATTGTCTCTCGGAAATACGGAATTTTCGGTAGCTTCAAAATCAACCGAAAAATCAATACGGGAGATGCACCTTCCGGAGGCAGACGCCTTTATTGAAGAATTTCTGCCTGCGTTTATGAAAGGGCTCGATGAAAATATGTAGTCTCCGAAAGGGCAATTTTTGAATGTTTTAACACCTACTTTAAAATATTTTCGGATTTTTAAATGTTTTGGAATTTATAATGTTTTCAGATTTATTTTAAACATTTCCGGTACTTTGTCTTTGCAAGGTATTAACTAACAGGGCCTTATAGGGTCTTAAGATTAAAAGCTTAGGCTTTTAATCGTCGAACCCATAACGGTTTCGATGATAAAAAGTCTAAAAATAAGTTGTAAAAAAATCATAAACAAAAACTTTGGCTATTGATTATGTTCGCCGTCGGTGATAAAATATAATAGTATATAATAATCGAATAATATAAGAAAGGTAGTGAATAAGTTGCAGGCAGTTTTCGGTGCTATCCGTTCATTTTGGGAACTGATTACCTATGTAATTTCAGGAATACGCGTTGTTGATATTCTTGATATTATTGTAATTACCTTTGTAATATATAAATTTATAATCTTTTTCAGGCAAACCAGAGGAGGCCAGCTTATAAAGGGCCTTATAATTCTTCTTTTTGTTGCGCTGGTCGCCCAGTGGCTTAATATGGTTATGGTAAAGTGGGCAACCACAAAGGTTATGGATTCTCTGCTTATTGCTGCGGTTATAATCTTTCAGCCTGAAATACGCCGCGCCCTTGAAAGGGTCGGAAACAGCAAATTCAGCTCTTTCGGAATTTCCGGGGATTCAGACCTTAAAAACAATATTATGGAAAAGCAAATAGAATCGGTAAGCCGCGCCGCAGGCCTTATGCAGGAGCAAAAGTGCGGAGCCCTTATTGTTTTCGAAAGAAACACCCAGCTGGGGGAAATCATATCAACCGGCACGGTGATCGACGCCGCGTCATCCGCACAGCTTATTTGCAACATTTTCTATCCAAAGTCTCCGCTTCATGACGGAGGAATGATTTTAAGAGGCGGCAGCATTTACGCCGCGGGGTGTATTTTGCCTCTGACTCAAAACGGAGGGCTTAGCAAATCGCTGGGAACCAGGCACAGGGCTGCAGTCGGAATGAGCGAAAATTCAGACGCAGTTGTTGTAGTTGTATCGGAAGAAACCGGCGTGATTTCGGTTGTGGTAAATGGCGAAATAAAACGCGGATTTGACGCGATAACACTGAGAACCGAACTTAATTCGCTTTTGATTAATGAAAAATCAGAAGAATCCGGCGGAGTATTTTCCAGAATTTTAAGGTCTGTAAAATCAAAATTCCAAAAGTCCGGAAAGAATAAATAGCTTTTATTAACATACCTAATAAAGAAAAGGGAATGGAGGAAAAATCAGTGGCCGCAAAAAAGAAGTTCTCATTTAAAAATTTATTCAGCAATAACAATTTTGTTTTGCTGTTTTCGGTCATTGCCGCCATTGTTCTTTGGATGATAATCACCATAAACGAATCTCCAGATTCAGAGAACACTATATCAGGCATAAATGTTTCAATACCGGTCGAAAACTCGGTTGTAAGCGAACTCGGTCTCAGTATTATTGATGATGTTTCAAAATACAACGCTTCGGTTACTGTAACCGGTCCGGCATATGTTGTAAGCACCGTTACGGCGAGCGATATTACAGTTACCGCGTCTGTTTCAAGAATCACCTCTTCCGGAACATACGCCCTGGAACTTAGAGCTGCAAAGCAAACCAGCGGAGTAAAAGGAGATTTTGAAATTTCCTCTATATCTCCTTCGGAAATAACCGTAACATTTGACTATATCGACACTAAAGAATTCGAAGTTGTAGCCCAGGCAGACGGAGCTTCTGCAGTTAAGGGGCTTATTGCAGAACCCGCTGTTGTGAGCGACAGCAACAATGCAAAGCTTACCTTTAAAGGTCCACGCAGCGAGATCAGCAAAATAAACAAGGTAGTTGCTCTTTCAAAGGTTAACAAGGAACTAAGCAAAACCGAAACCTTTTTGTCGGAGCTTAAAATATATGATGAAAGCGGCAACGAACTCCCGCTAAAAAATTATACCATTACGGCAGCGGACGGAACCCAGTCTCCGGATATTCAAATTTCCGTGCCGATTTCAAAAATCAAAACCGTGCCCATAAAAGCGCAGTTTATAAACTATCCCGCAGCGTATAACAACAAAGCTCCGGCCCACAGTTTAAGCTATTCCAATATAGACATAATAGGTCCTGCGGAATCCATAGATTCCATTTCCGCAATTATGCTGGAAAGCATAGATTTCTTTAATATTTCAAGGAACAATCAGGAATTTACGGTTAAGCCGGTTATACCTGACGGCATAAGAAGCGTAGACAATATTGACAGCGTTAATGTAAAAATAACCGGTCTTGATAAGTATGTTATTAAAACCTATACCGTTTCAAAACTTGCGGTAAAAGATTCTGCCGGAAATGCTACCCTAACCCGTTCAATAAGAAATGTTAAAATAATAGGTCCCAAATCGGTTCTTAACAATCTGCTTGCCTCTTCGCTGTATGCCGAAATAGATATTGTCGGAAAGGAAAAAGGAGTGCACACCGTTGCAGTAACCGTTAAATGCCAGACCTCAGATCTTGTATGGCAGGTCGGAACCTATACCGCTTCGGTTAATATAGAATAATTTCAAATTATCTCTTATCCGACTTGACCCGGTAGAATAATCAGTATAAATTATTGCTTTTTCTGATCAGCTCTGCTTGCCTAAGCAGGGGGGTAAGCTGGCGAGAGTCTAAGGCTTTGCAAGTTGTACAGGTACTATTTTCCGGTCGCTTCATATTATATATTGAGGTGACGAAAATGTGGACCGTAATATCAATTTGTTTAATAATACTGACCTCCGTTTTCGGAATTACGCAAATGCTCAAGTCGTTGTGGCTATGGCTGATTCGCCCCAGGGAGGATCCCTCAAGGGTTCTTTTGATTTTTCTAAGGGACGATATTTGTATTGAACAAATTAAAAGCGCTCTTGAATACATTTCATGGGAGGGCAACAGAACAATTTGCTGCGTCGCCGCGGTTGACAGTTGTCTTTCGGATGAAAATAAAAAGAAGGTCGCCGAATTTGCAAACGGCAGCAGCATGATAGTTGTAGGGCAAGAGGCCATAAACGAGTGTTTATGTTTTCCGTCAATTCTTTGCGAAAGATAGAATCTTGATCGTCGAGCCCGGCACGCCTTATAAATGCCAAACAGCAAAAATGATTAAAAAGAGTACATAACAAAGAACAAATATCAAAAACAAATATCATAAGTAAAAAAATTAAAACAATACCCAAAATTAAGATAAAAAACAGAGGTAATAAATCAAGTGTTGCACTTGACGCTTGATAGGGACGAAATGCCGGGTAAACGGTAACAAACAATAGGATGTCCGGGAGGAAATTTAAATGAATGCCGAAATTATCGAAACCAGTACTTCCGACACTCTAAGCGGAACAGTAGAACACATTACATACTCAAACAAAAGCAACGGGTATACGGTTGCCGTACTAAACGCGAAGGATGAAGAGGTTACGGTTGTGGGAACCCTGCCGTTTATTTCGGTTGGCGATTTTATAACCGTTACCGGTCATTTTGATAATCATCGCACATACGGACCTCAGTTTAAGGTTGAAAGCTTTGAGAGGTCCGAACCGTCCGGCAAGGGATCTGTTCTTTGTTATTTATCTTCAGGGGCAATAAGGGGTGTCGGACCGGCCACAGCAAAAAACATTGTCGACCGTTTTGGGGAAGACACCCTTAGCATAATTGAAACAGAGCCCGAGCGTTTGGCTGAAATTCGCGGAATATCCCGTGAAAAGGCCGAGATTATAGGTGCAGAATATCGCAAGCAGTTCGGCATACGCGAAGTTATGATGTTTCTGTCTCCTTTTAATGTATCGCCTGAAAAAGCTCTGAATGTTTTCAACGCCCTGGGCTCTTCGGCAAAAGAAATAATCTCAAAAAATCCGTATGTTCTTTTCTGTGAAGATATAGGTTTTTCATTTGAAAAGACCGAAGAAATTGCATCCAGTTTTTCGGTTGCAAAAAATGATGAATATCGTATTGCCGCCGGAATCGAATATGTATTGCGGCACAATATTTCAAACGGTCACACCTGTATTCCGCGGGAAAAACTAGTTGCAACAGCGTCCAGGCTGCTTGAATGCGGCGCAGACGAGGTGGACGGCATATGCGAGGAAATGGTAAAATCGCTTACTGTAAGAAAAAAGGTTATAAATGAAACCGAGCTTATATTCCTTCCGAAATATTTTTCAGCTGAGGAATATGTTGCTGCCAGGCTGGCAGTGCTTTTAAAGTATTCTCCGCCCCGCGAAATTATGGCGGATATAGAGATAGATTTTATTGAGTCCTCTGATCATATAAAATATGAGGCGCAGCAAAGAGCGGCAATAAAAACCGCCTTATCCTGCGGAATAACCGTTTTAACCGGCGGCCCGGGCACCGGAAAAACCACAACCCTTAACGCCATAATAAAAATTCTTGAATCTAAGGACTGCGATATTTCCTTAGCCGCTCCCACCGGCAGGGCTGCCAAAAGAATGAGCGAACTCACGGGGCATAAAGCAAAGACAATACACCGTTTGCTTGAAGTGGAATGGGGAGACAACGATCGCCCTGTTTTTGCAAGGAACGAAAAAAATCCTCTTAAATGCGATGTGCTTATTATTGACGAAATGTCTATGGTTGACATTCTTTTATTCGAAGCGCTGCTAAGGGCAGTTAGGCTTGGATGCAGAATTATTCTTGTGGGAGACGCCGACCAATTACCCAGCGTTGGGGCAGGAAATGTTCTTGCCGATATAATAAATTCAAATGTTGTCCCCTCTGTTCGGCTTGACAAGGTATTCCGCCAGGCAATGGAAAGCCTTATAACACAAAACGCCCACTTAATAATTAATGGACAACCCCCGCATTTAGACTGCAAAACATCTGATTTTTTCATGATACAAAACACCGACAGAAATTCAGCCGCCGATATGGTTGTGGATCTTTGCGCCAAACGCCTGCCGGAGGCCTATGGCTTTGATCCCGCTTGTGACATACAGGTGTTGTGCCCTTCTAAAATGTTTGAGCTTGGCAGCGTTAATCTTAATAACATGCTGCAATTCAGGCTAAATCCTTTAAAGAAAAATCAAAACAAACTTACCTTTAAGGGATTTGAACTTCGCGAAGGCGACAAAGTTATGCAGATAAAAAACAATTACGATATTACATGGACAAGCGACAGCGGAGAAAGCGGCACGGGGATATTTAACGGCGATATAGGTTCAATTGAAGAGATTGATCTAAAAAACGGAATTGTCAAGGTGAAATTTGATGACCGCACAGCAGTATACTACAGTGAAAACATAGGAGAGCTGGAGCTTTCCTATGCAATGACCATACACAAAAGTCAGGGCAGTGAGTTTGAATGTGTTATTCTTCCGCTGCTTGATGCACCTTCGAAATTGCTTTACCGTAATTTGCTTTATACGGCGGTTACCAGAGCAAAAAAACTCCTTATTGTTGTGGGAAGCAAAAAGGTATTTATGTCTATGGTGAACAATAACAGGAAAAATTTGAGGTATACCTCTTTAAGACAATTATTGGAGGAAAATTTTGTTTGATATAATAAACCGGTTTTTATCGGTTGTCTATCCCAACCGTTGCATTTGTTGCAAAAAGCTTATAACTTCAAAATATCTATGCGACGACTGCAACGAAAAACTGCGCCCAATAGAGGTTTTAACCTGCAAAAAATGCGGTCTGCCCGTGAAACACTGTTGCTGCAACAGATATTTTTATTATTTTGATGAAGTCTATTCCGTTTTTGAAAATGCAGATTGTGCCAAACAAATAATGTATAATCTGAAGTTTGATTCCTATAAACGCGCTTCGGTATTCTTTGCCGATTGCATTGCAAACCGGCTGAGGGAAAATAATATTTTAAGTAAAACCGATTACATATGCGCCGTTCCTATGCATCATAAAAATCAAAGGCTGCGTGGATACAATCAGGCGGAAATAATTGCGAAACTGCTTTCAAGGCAGCTTGATATTCCTTTTAAGCGCCTGCTTTCTCAGCCAAAACAAACAAAATTACAACACAACAGTAAAGATGTTTCGGAGAGGTTTGAGAACGCCAGAGGAAAGTATAAGTTTTTATCAAGGGAAATAATAAAAGATAAGAACATTTTAGTTATTGATGATATTAAAACAACCGGAGCAACTTTGAGTGAATGTTCTAAAATTTTAAAGTTTTCCGGAGCCGGTAAAGTCTATGCCGCCACCGCTCTTATAACATATCCCAAAGCCAAAAATAAAACCGACGCTGACCAAAAGGACAAGCGCCCGGAGTTTTAAGACAGGTATAAAATGTTTATTATTACAAAAAGTCAAATTCATAAATGAAAACTTTTCCGGACGTTTTAAAGTATTCATTACGCACACACCTGCGCCCTACATGCGCCTTTCAAGCACCGGATATATTAGGTTATTATTCAAAGTTCAAGGAGTGAAAATATGGCAACAAATATTGCTATTGATATCGGAACATATAAAACTGTAATATCTTCCGGATCGGACATTGTTTTGGAGCTTCCCAGCGTTGTAACGGTTGACGCTGAAACCGAACAACCGATTTATTACGGAAAGAAGGCCTTTGAAACCATAGGCCGAACTCCGGACAGCCTTTCCTGCGTTTTCCCCATTCAGCGCAGTGTTATTGCCAATTATGATATTGCGGAAAGCATGCTTCAGGAATACTTAACCTCCGCTTTCGGAAATCGGATAATAAAGCCTAAGGTAATGGTTGTTATGCCAAGCGGAGTTACAGCCATGCAGCATCATTCGGTTGCCGATGTAGTTGAAGCCTCCGGCGGACGCAATACCTCAACAATAGAAGCCCCCATTGCCGTTGCAATTGGGCTCGGCCTTGACTTTGATCAACCGCGCGGCGAAATGGTAATAGATATGGGCGCCGGCACAACCGATGTGGCTACCCTTTCCATGGGTGGAATAGCAGTTTGTGATTCAATCAAAATTGCCTCACGCGATTTTGATGAAGAGATAATTAAATATGTAAAGAAAAGGTTTAATATTTTAGTCGGTCTTACAACTGCGGAAGAGATAAAAAAGAAGGTAGGAACTGCGGTAAAACATACCCTTGATGTTTCTGTAAAGGCAAAAGGCAGGCATCTTCAAACCGGGCTTCCCACCACATTTGAAATCACCTCCAACGAGGTTTATTACGCGATTATTGACAAATGCCATGAGATTATAAACGGCATAAAAAGTGTTTTGGAGCAAACACCGCCGGATCTTGTTGCCGACATTATGACCGATGGAATTTATTTAACCGGCGGCGGTTCTCTTTTAAACGGATTTGCCACATTGCTTGAACAGTCTATGGGTACAACCGTTCACTTTGCAAAGGATCCCTCCCACACTGCGGTTAAAGGCGCGGCAGAGGCTCTTCATAACTCTAAGTATTTAAAAAATATTGATTACAGATATAGGTCTATTCAGGAATTGAAGGTGGACTGACGAAAGCCTAATTAGAATGACAAATCCGGGATATTAAAAGACCAAAATTTAAAAAAATCCGTGTTGCAGGCCAAAATGGCTTTATAACACGGATTTTTAATATACAGGAGGTACCTTTTTATTTATTTTTTTCAACGGCGTCGTTAATTTGTGCAATTCGGCAAAATCTGTAGTTGAAGCTTGCACAGTACCTTTTAATGCAGTCATTGCGAATTTTTCTGTCCGCAAAAACCTGCTTACAGAATTTTTCCTCTGCCGGGAATTCTTCACAAGCCGAAAGTCCGGAGCAGAAAACAGAATTTCCTATAGTTTTATGATAATAAGGACATATCATTATAAAATCATCATTTGGCATAAATTAAATCCTTCTTTCATTTTAATTCGTCAAGATTTGTGCTTTTACATCTGGGACAGCACAGAAATTCTTCATAAGGCGGATAACAAAGATTGTGCCTTTCGGTGTATATGTAATTCTTGCTTATTATAAAATTACAGTCTCGGCAGATATACATTGCAATCACCTCTTGACCTTTTTAAAACTTTCATTGCCGATTTTCTCAAACGCCCGATCGGCGGATTCAATACACTCATTAAGTTCCATTATATATGCTGTCTGTTCTGCAATTATTTTTATTAAACCTTTTCTGTTTATATCCATTATTTCAATATCCTCCACATTTTTCTACTTTTTGTGTACTTTCATTCGAAAAAAATATCATTAACCGTTATGGCTCCGAGGCCGGCAATTTTGATTGCTATGCTTGCCGGAATGACCTTCGGAAATTTTTCATAGTACTTGTATATTCCTATCGGAATGTTTAGTTTTACCGCCATATCCTCATAGGAATATCCCAGATTTTCCCTAATTGTTTTGATAGTTTTTTGCATTTTTAGTACCTCCTGCATGCTTATTTTATTGGCGGATTTCCCTAAGACATTGAATAGTATACACCACAAAAAGTAGAATGTCAAGAATTTTTTGTGAATTTTTTTGTAATTTTCTGCATTTTCTCTTGATTTTTTCTACATATTGTGTATAATATAATATGTAGCTGGGGGTTTTAGCATTATACGGCCGATTTCCGGAGGTTAATTGCGGTTATAAATTCCTCCGCCCGGTTTAAAAAACTTTACACTACCGCATAATGTAGGGTATATAATAACCATAAATCGCCCTTTGCGAGCGATTCGTCCGTTAATACTGCTCTTTACAATTTAAAAAGAAGGTGGGTAAAAACTATGTCAATTGGAAAAAACATTAAAAGGCTCCGTGAATCGAACAACATGACGCAAAGGGAGCTCGCCACAATTGCCGGAGTTACCGATAAGGCCGTATCAATGTGGGAATCGGATCAGAGAGACCCGCGCATGGGTGCTATTTCAAAGATAGCAGAATACTTTGGTATAGAGAAAAGCGATATAATTGATGACCCCAACCCCTACAAAGATTACAGTGAAATTTTAACAGTTCCCGTTTTTGAAAGAATTGAGTACAAAAACGGGGCTATTGCCGTCGATAATGTCCTTTCCTTTTGCTCATTTTCCACCATGAATCTGCCTCAGGGAGAGTATGTCTGTCTTAAGATATCAGACGACAGTATGTTTCCTAAATTTGAACCCGGCGATATTGCCATAATAAATCTTAAGGACTATGCGGAACAGGGGTCATACGCTTTGGTTTCGGTAAACGAAGGGGCGGCTGTTATCAGGCAGGTTTCAATAAACGGGCCTAATGTGGTATTTTTTTGTGAAAATCCTTACTACAAAAAACAGATATTCAACAAAACCGGCGACAATGTTAAATTTTTGGGAATTGTTGAAAGAATAATTCGTGATATAAGAAAGTAGTACGGACTTTTTCCAAACCCTTTAAAATATTCGAAATCTTCTGTATGCAGCAGGCTTCAGCTTAGAGTTTAATCCGCCTGCTTACAAATAATGATTTTTTGCTTTTTATATTATGTATTATTATGACCTTGCATTAATTCTTGCAAGGTTTAAAAAGGAATATATAAGGTTATATTAAACACCGTGTCTCCTTGACTACATAGGGGACACGGTGTATAATTATTTTAGGCCGGCAAACAAAAATTTTATTCAAATTTCACATTTTTGCCGGATAAATTTTGCTCCTGAAAATTTTTGCTTCAAAATGCATGCAGTTTAAAAACTTTAGGCGCAAAAGATGCTGCAAGGCTTGCACCTTGCAAAATCGGCAAGTCAAAAAACACCGAAATATTACTGTTTCGGCCAGGTTCGGCTTTGCGGGCCTGCAATTAGGAGTGTTAAAATGTATAGACATTTATGGGCAGAGATAAATCTTGACGCGTTAATTCATAATATAGAGCAACTCAAAAAATATGTTCCGGCGGAAAAGTTTATAGGCGTTATAAAAGCTAATGCCTACGGGCACGGCGCAGGAATGACTGCTGAAGTTCTTGAAAGCTGCGGCGTAAATAAATTCGCCGTTTCAAATGTATATGAAGCAATAGATCTTCGGTCTGTTATTAAAGATGGTGAAATTCTTATCCTCGGAAATACCGATCCCGCCGCCACAAAAGAGCTGTTTGAAAAGAATATAACAGCATGCGTTTTTGATACTGAAAGTGCCGAAAGACTGAATAATGCGGCAAAGGATGCCGGTATACGCCTTAAGTGCCACTTAAAAATCGACAGCGGCATGGGTCGCCTTGGATTTAATGCAAGGGCGTCTTACAGC
>CAKSDA010000040.1 GCA_934444895.1 uncultured Eubacteriales bacterium
TCCCTGCAATGAATGTGCAAAGGCAATTATACAAATAGGTATCAGCGAAATTATTTATCTTGAAGATAAGTATGCCGAAACACCCAGCGTTATTGCGTCTAAAAAAATGTTTGATTCTGCCGGAGTAAAATATCGCCTATATAAAACCGGCGGACATATGGTTAATTTAGAACTTTAAAAATTAAAATTTTAGTGTGGCAGTGAGTATGGAAACTCGGTCACACTAAAATTTTATTAATTTGTGTTTTACTATTTAATCCGGATGTTATTATTTTAAAGGATGTGCATTTTTTGCTTCAGTTTATTTTCGGCCGTGCCGCCACCGGGAAAACTACATATATAAACCGTCTTATCAAAGAGAACGACGATAAGGCTATTCTTCTTGTGCCTGAACAGTTTTCGTTTGAAACGGAAAAGGAAATGCTTGATATTTTCGGCGGCGGATTTATGAATAAAGTTGAAGTGTTCAGCTTTACAAGGCTTGTAGATACCGTAGGGCGACTTTACGGCGGAAATGCCGGCGCTCGTATAACAGATTCCGAGCGAATTATGTTTTTGTGCCGCGCTGTGAAAAATCAAAAACATAATTTTAAGTATTATAAAGGTCTTACAAATATTTCAAGTTTTGTCAGTCAAATTTCCGGAATTATCAGCGAACTTAAAATGGCAGGTATTTTAAACAGTGATCTGCCTAGAATTGCCGGTGAAATGGATAATTCGGTTTTAGGAGATAAATTATTTGACATTTCTTTAATTTTCTCTGCATATGACAAGATGATTAAAGGAACATATTCCGATCCGCTTGACGATTTGGAATTTTTATATAATGCCACACTTGAAAATGCGTTTTTTAACGGAAAAACAGTATATATTGACGCTTTTAAGGGCTTTACCGGCAGCCAAATTAAAATTTTAAAACTTATGATTTTAAACTGCAAAAATGTTGTAATATCTTTTTGCTGCGACGGATTTGAAGATTTTGAAAAAGGTGCCGGTACCTTTTCAAACATTAAGGCAGTTGCCTCATATTTAAAAAACTTTGCCGATGAAAACAATATTAAAACTTTAAAAAGTATTTATTTAAAGAAGCCTTTTTATTCTTCAAACGAGCTTTATAACCTTGAAAAACTCATGGCCTTTAACACATTTGATACATATGAAAAAGAGACATGCAATGTATGCGTATCAGAATTTGATACCCCGGATAAAGAAATCAACTTTGTATTTAAAATGATACACAAACTGGTAAGGACTGAAAACTATTCTTTCGGTGACTTTGTGGTAATTGCAAGGGATATCGATAAATATAAAAACCAAATTGCAGTATCTTCAAAAAAATTTAAAACGCCTTGCTATATGGATGTAAAAAGAGAATTGATTTTTTCTCCTGTGGCCAGGTTTGCTCTTTCCTGCATAAAAGCCGCCGCTAATTTTAATACAGAAGATATTTTATGCCTTTTAAAAACCGGACTGACTTCAATAAAGGATATTGATATATCTTTATTGGAGGAATATGTTTATATTTGGGATATTAATAAAACCGCTTGGAATAAAGAATGGACTATGAATCCAAACGGTTTTATAACAAATGAAGAAGACAGAAACGCCGCTGATTCCGCAGAAAAGCTCAGTGCTTTAAACAGAATAAGAAAAAGTGTTGTTTTTCCTTTACTTAAGGTTAAAAAATCCTTTACCGGAAACTGCAAAGACATAACGGAAGCTCTTTATAATTGCATAATTGAATTAAAAGCAGACGAAGCCGTTAAAAAATTATGTAATTATTTGCTTTTAAAAGATGATAAAGCAAATGCCGATTATATTAACGCTTCGTGGGATGAAGTTATAAATACCTTTGACAGTATGGTGCGTTGTTTTTCAAATGAAAGTTTCTCCATCGGTGAATATTCCGATCTTTTAGAGATGTCTTTTAAAAACACTGCAATTGGTTCTGTACCTGTTATGTTGGATGAAGTTTCTGTGGGAAGCGCTGACAGAATTCGTCCTGCAAGGCCTAAAGTTGTTTTTGTTATCGGACTTTGCCAGGGAGAATTTCCGCGCATTTCAGACGACAAGGGACTGCTTTCAAGATATGACAGAAAGGCTCTTATTGATCTTGGGGTTCAAATTTCCGACCGTTTTAAAAAATCCGCCGTTGATGAAAAATACCTGTTATATGCTGCGCTTTGCTGTTCATGTGAAAAAGTTTTTGCAACATATCATTTAAAGAAAAGCAGCGGCGAAGCGACAGAAAAATGCTTTGCGGCCGAGAAAATAAACAGTTGTTTTTTAAACCAAAAAGACTACAAAGCAGAACTTGAATTGTATCCTGAAACCGTTGACGACGGTTTTTATATGCTTGCGGAAAACTATAATAATAATTCTAAAATTTTCGCGACCCTAAAAGATTATTTTGAAAATGAAAGCAAGTACTGTGAAAAGGCAAAAGCACTTAAAAATGTTAATCCCATGCAAAATCGCAGATTAAATGAAAACACCTGCAAAAATCTTTTTAATAATGATTTGTTTTTATCTCCGTCAAAAATTGAGATTTACAATAAATGTGCCTTCAGATATTTTTGTTCGTATGTTTTAAATGTCAGCCGCTTGCAAAAGGCAGATTTAAATAACCTGCAACGGGGAACCATTGTACACTATGTTTTGGAAAATGTTTTAAAACAACAAAAAGATAATATAAAATTTATAACTAAAGATGAAATATCCGAATCTGTAGATATGTTTATGGAAAAGTATCTGAAATCAATCAGCGGATATGAATATTTAGAAAATTCGCGGTTTAAATTTGTTTACGGTGAAATAGCCAAAATGATTAAATATATTATTTTGCACATTTCAAAAGAATTTGCAAACAGCGATTTTTCTCCCGTAGACTTTGAACTTGAAATTTCAAATAACAGTGGAAAAATTCCTTCCCTTAAAATTGCTTTCTTGCCCGGAAAAAATGCCGTTATAAGCGGAAAAATTGACCGTGTGGATGTTTTTAAGGATAAGGAGTACGGCGATTTTGTTCGAATTGTGGATTATAAAACCGGGAAAATGATTTTTTCTTTGCCTGATGTACTTTTCGGACTAAATCTTCAAATGTTGCTTTATCTTTATGCAATTAATAAAACAAAAGGGTCCGAGTATGAAAAAATGCTTCCGGCAGGGGTGCTTTATATGCCATCTAACAGAGGTATTATAACTTCCGACGGCAAGGATCCTCTTACAATGAACGGCATGCTTTTAAATGATGAGCGAGTAATAGCAGCAATGGATAAAAACAATTTAGGTTGTTTTATTCCAAAGCCGCCTAAAGGTGAAAGGAAAACCGATCCCTTTGTTAAAAGAGAAGACTTTGAAACTGTTTTTAAATATCTTGAACAAATTGTAAAAAAAACTGCTTTGAATATTTCAAGCGGAATTTTTGATGTAAATCCCAGGGACAGCGCTGCACACATTGCGTGCGATTATTGCGATTTTGCCTCGGTTTGCTGTTTTGAAGATGATTTAAAGCACAATGAGCAAAGCGATATGACCGATTCGGAAGTTTTAGGAAAAATGAAGGAGGCATGCAACAATGAAATTCAGCCCGACTGATAGTCAAAAAGACGCTATTAACTCCAAGGGCTCGGTAATTGTTACTGCTGCCGCCGGAAGCGGAAAGACCGCCGTTTTGGTTGAAAGGGTAATTAAGTTACTTTGTGATGAGAACAATCCCATCTCAGCCGACAGAATACTTATTGTTACCTTTACAAATGCAGCAGCCGCCGAAATGAAGGGAAGAATTGAAAAACGCCTTGCGCAGGAATGTGAAAAACACCCGGAAAATATAAATCTTTTAAAACAACAGCTCATAATTCAATCGGCAGATATTTGCACAATCGATTCTTTTTGTATCAGACTTGTTCGCAATTATGCAAATATTTTAAAAATACCTTCTGATTTTAAAATTGCCGACGATTCGGTATCACAGAAAATTGCCGAAGATGTTTTGTCGGAAATTTTCAGCGAAAAATTTGAGGAGGGGAACGATGAATTTATTAAGTTTTTATCCTCAATTAATTCAGTATATGGTGATGGTGCCGGAAAAGAAGCTATAAAAAATCTTTATCGGTTTTGCAGTAAAATGCCGTATCCTGAAAAATGGTTACACAACTGCGTGAAAAATTATGATTTCGACAGTAATAACGAAAATAAATATACAAACTGCATTTTTAATAAGTTTATTTCGGAGCTTACTAAGGCCTGCGGCAGCATTGCCGATATAAAATCTGAAATTTGCTTTGATGAGTTGTTAAAAGAAAAGGTTAACCCTTCTGTTTTGATGCTTGAGGATGTTTTAAACAAACTGTTAAAACTATGTAAAGCAAAAGAATGGGACTTGGTATTTGAACTTTTGCATTTTGATATGCCGGCATTTCCAAGACTAAGAAAGGGCACAAAATATAACGATGATATATTGGAATTTTCAAAAGAAACCTTTAATTCAGTAATAACAATTATTAAAAAATATAAAAATATTTTTTGTATTGATTTTGAAGGTTTGAAATCCGAATTTTATAAACAAAAGTCTGTTATTTTGCAAATGTCGGATTTGTGTACGGAATTTTCCGACCGCTATTTAAAAGAACATATAAAAAAATCGGTTTTGACATTCGAGCAAATTGAGAGGTTTGCTTTTAAACTGCTTACCGCTCCGCATGAGCAAAACGAAGAAGGTAGTATATTAAAAGAAATAATTTCAAGGTATGATGATGTTTTGGTTGACGAATATCAGGATGTCAACAGCCTGCAAAACGAACTTTTTAATATTATATCTGACAATTCAAAAAAGCTTTTTACAGTGGGCGACGCAAAGCAAAGCATTTACAGATTCAGGGGAACTGACCCATTGTTTTTTATAAACAGGCAAAAATCCGCTAAAAAATACTCTCCGGAACTTTCAAACGAATCTTTAAAACGCATAATTTTATCTAAAAATTTTCGCAGCAAAAAGGGAATATGCAATTTTACAAACGGATTGTTTTATGAAATAATGAGCGAGGATTTAGGCTCTATAGATTATAATGAAGATGAATTTTTATATACAGTCGATGAAAGTGATGACATCGATTCGGATGTTCATGTTCAAATAATTGAGCTTAAAGACGGCAAAAAGCCTACAGAAGCGGAAGCAGAATATATTGCTGATTATATTTATAGCAGCGTTAACGGTAGGGTTAACAATAAAGCCGATTTATCCGATATATCGGATAAAAATCCAAAATACAGCGATTTTGCAATTTTAGGAAGAAACGGTACGAATTTCAAAAAGTACTGTGATGCACTGAAAAAAAGGGGAATACCCGTTTCACTTGGCGGCGGCGATTATTTTAAAACAACCGAAATTATGACCATTACTGCCTTGCTTAAGTCGATTGCTTCTCCCATGGATGATATTGCGCTTTTAAGCACAATGATGTCGCCGATTTTCGGATTTACCGCAGACGAGCTTGCCGCAATTAAAACAAATAAAAAAGAAAAATTATTAAATGCCGTTTCGGCTTGCAAAACCGAAAAATGCATCAGTTTTTTAAAAACACTTTCAGAATATAAAAATAAATCTGTTTGTATGCCGGTTTCTCAGGTAATATACTATATTCTTGAAACTTCAGGATATTATCAAATGGTTTCGGCTATGAGTGACGGTAAACGCAGAACCGGAAATTTGCAAATGCTAATTTCAATGGCAGAAGGTTTTTCAGGGGACGCAGCAGGGGATTTATCTGATTTTTTAAGATATCTTGAATATATAAAAACAACTAATAAGATGGCTTCGGCAACCGTTAATGACAGCGATAGTGTAAACATTATTACAATCCATGCATCAAAAGGTCTGCAATTTCCGGTTTGTTTTTTGGCAGGATCAACTTCATATTTTAATTCCAATGAAAACAAGAGCGACATTTTATATAGTGATAACCTTGGAATTGCACTTAATATTTTTGATGACGAAGCTAACAAAAAAACCGAAACCGTTTCAAGAAAGCTTATTGTAAACGAAAATCTTGCGCTTAGGTGCGGTGAAGAACAAAGACTTTTATATGTTGCGCTTACCCGCGCAGAGAAAAAAATGATAATTCCGATTCCGCTTTCTTCACCTGAAAAAAGATTTAAAAAAGAAATTAAAGCGGTGAGCAGCGGAATTTCAGAAAACGGCAGGTTAAAACCGGAAACGGTTTTGGAGTGTAAAAGCTATTCAGATATGATTTTAAAATATATTGTAACTCTGCCGGCATTTTTAAAAATATGCGATGATTATGATATTTGTAATCAGCAGCTTTACAGTATAAAAAACAAGGGCTGCAGCGAAAATATTTCTATTTCTCTCTCCGACGGCGTTTTTGAAACAAATAGCGAAACCGAGGCACCTTTATTGCCGGAAAAACCGGATAAAAACTATATGGAATATATTAAAACCGTTTTTGAATACAAATATCCTTATGAGGATTTAAGAAAAATTCAAGCAAAAACTTCGGTTTCAAGTCTTACAAAAAACGAAAGCTCTTATGAATACTGCGCTGTTCAAAGACCGGGATTTTTATCAAACATAGGTCTTACTCCTACAGAGCGCGGCACTGCACTGCATAAATTTATGCAATTTGCGGATTTTAAATCGGCGGCAAATAATATTCAAAACGAAATAAAAAGGTTGGAAAATGAAAAATTTATTTCACTGCCGGAAGCAGAAGCCATTGATATTAAAAGAGTTGAAGCCTTTTTCAACACCGAAATTTTCAAGCGTCTTTTAAAAAGTCGAAAGGTTTTAAAGGAGCAAAGATTTATGACCTCGGTAAAGGCAGGGGAGATTTACGATAATTTAGATTCTAATCTTTCAAAACTGTCAGTAATTGTTCAGGGCGCTGTTGACTGCATGTTTTTCGAAGACGACGAAATTGTTTTAATCGATTTCAAAACCGACAAAACCAAAAGTGAAGACTATTTGCTGGAACATTATTCAGAACAACTCAGGTTTTACTCATCTGCGGTTAAAAAAATGTTTGAATTGCCGGTTAAAGAATGTTATATATACTCAATAAACATGGACAAATTTATACCGGTAAAAATATAACCTGATTGTAAAGCGCCGTTCGGTTTCACTTGTTGTATTTAATAAATACTTGAGTTTTGCATTTATTTTTGAAAAAAATATTTATAGGTGTTGACAAACGCCGACTTATTGAGTATAATATTAAAAAATAAATATTAAACCTTTGATTAAGAGTAGTAGGTTGGTAATTACTCCCAAAGAGAGCTGCGGTTGGTGTAATGCAGTGCGGTAATATCTTCTGAATGGACTTATGAGGGCAATCCGAAAAGCTTTTGCTTAGTAGGGGAGACGGGAATTCCACCCGTTACAAACGGAACATATATGTCAGTATATGAAATAAGTGCGTTTCGTTATTTTTTTCGAAGCGAATTTGGGTGGTACCGCAGGATTGTTTATAACTCTTGTCCCATTTGGGATAAGAGTTTTTTTGTTTATAGGAGGAATTAATATGGGAATTATACGATGGCGAATTTTAACCTTTTTATGATTAATTTTAATTTTATATTTTAAAAAAGAAGGTAATTATTATGAAAAAAACTTTAAAACTTATATCATCGGCCCTTGTTGCTTCTTTACTTATCTCCGGTCTTTACGGATGTAAAAACTCAGCAGAAAACAAGATTAAAACGATAGGAATTAACCAGTACGGTGAACATGCATCTCTCGATAATTGCAGAGAAGGATTTATTAAAGGTCTTACAGAAGCCGGACTTACTCAGGATAAAGATTTTAAAATTGTATACCAAAACGCCGGTTTTGACAATTCAACAGCAACGCAAATTGCTCAGAATTTTTCTTCAAAAAACTATGACATGATGTGCGCAATAGCAACACCTTCTGCAACGGCTTGTTTTGCTGCCGCAGAGGATAAAAATATTCCTGTAATATTTACCGCAATCACAGATCCGGAAGGCGCAAAACTCACAAAGGGAAACATTACCGGCACATCGGATGTTTTGCCTGTTGAAGGTCAATTAAAACTTATCCGCAGTATGCAACCGAAAGCTAAAAGCGTTGGAATTATTTACACAACAAGCGAAACCAACAGTATCTATACAATAAAACAGTATGAAAAACTTGCTGATAAATACGGCTTTAAAATTGAATCTGTAGGTGTTACGGCTCAATCCGAAGTTACCCAGGCGGTTGATACACTTATTAAAAAAGGCGTTGATTGTTTTTCAAATTTAACCGACAATAATGTTGTAGGCGTATTGCCCGCAATACTTGAAAAAACAAATGCTGCAGGAATTCCGGTTTACGGCAGTGAAATCGAACAGATTAAAAAAGGCTGTGTTGCCGGTTGCGGACTCGATTATGTAAAGCTCGGAATCCAAACAGGAAAAATGGCAGCAAAAATCTTAAGGGGCGAAGCAAAAGCTTCGGATATTAAATATGAATCAATTTCCGAATACAGCACCTATTTTAATTCATCTGTTTGCAGCAGCTTAAAAATATCCGTTCCGGACAGTATAAAATCCGGTGCAGAAGAAATTAAGGATTTGGAGAAATAAAATGCTTGAACTTATCTTAGGCACTGTTACGCAAGGCTTTATATATGCATTGCTTTCATATGGTATATACATAACCTATAAAATTCTGGATTTTCCGGATCTTACGGTTGATGGCTCTTTTCCTCTTGGCGCTGCAATAACCGCTGTTTTGCTTGTGGGCGGAATGAATCCGTATTTAACCCTTTTGGTTTCAATGGCCGCAGGCGCGGCCGCCGGGTTTATAACCGGATTTATACATATAAGGTTAAAGGTAAGAGATTTGCTTGCCGGCATTATCACAATGACGGCGCTATTCTCAATAAATCTGCAAATCGCAGGGTCAAACCTGTCGGTTGAAAGAGATATTGACACGATTTTTACCGCATCCCCAACAATGGCGCTTTTTGGCGGACTTACCCTTATACAAAGAAAATTTATTGTTTCTTTTATAATCGCGCTGATTTTTAAGGTTATTCTTGATCTTTATTTTAAAACAAAAAGCGGACTTTTGCTAAGAGCGGTCGGTGACAACAGTGTTTTGGTAACTTCTCTTGCAAAAGACAAAGGCAGCGTTAAAATACTGGGTCTTGTAATTTCAAACGCATTGGTTGCCCTTTCCGGCAGTGTGGTGTGTCACGAACAAAGATCTTTTTCAAGCACAATGGGAACCGGCCAGATGGTTTTCGGTCTTGCTACGGTAATAATAGGCACAACACTGTTTAAAAAAGTCGGCTTTGTTAAAGGCACTACTGCTGTAATTATCGGCAGTATAATATATAAAGCTTGTATTCAGGTTGCAATCAGTTTGGGACTTCCGGCAAACCTGCTTAAACTCATAACCGCACTTCTATTCCTTGTTATTTTGGTAGTAGGAAATGTGCAGAAAGGCGGTATAAAAAATGCTGGAGCTTAAGAATATCAAAAAAATATATAATCCCGGAACTGTTACGGAAATGTGCCTTTTTAATGATTTTAATCTAACCGTTAATGACGGAGAATTCGTCTCTGTTGTAGGCAGTAACGGCAGCGGAAAAACTTCAATGCTCAATTTAATCTGCGGAAGTATTCCGATAAACAGTGGGGACATCCTTATAAACGGAAAATCAATTTTAAGGCAGAAAGAATTTTTAAGATATAAAAACATAGGCAGGGTTTATCAAAATCCGGCAATGGGCAACTGCCCTAATATGACAATTTTTGAGAATATGTCCCTTGCCGACAATAAAGGCAAAAGCTATAATCTGACAGGCGGAGTTAACCATAAAAGGCTTGATTACTACAGAGAGCAATTGGCGGTTTTAGGACTTGGCCTGGAGGATAAGATGGATATAACATTAGGTTCTCTGTCAGGGGGCCAACGCCAGGCAGTTTCTCTTATAATGGCAACACTTACGCCGATTGATTTTTTGATATTGGATGAACATACCGCAGCCCTTGATCCTCATACGGCTGATGTTATTATGGAGCTTACAGACAAGGTAGTTAAAGAGAAAAAGCTCACTTCAATTATGGTAACCCATAATCTCCGCTACGCTGTTGAATACGGAAATCGGCTTATTATGATGGACAAAGGCAAAATAATTATGGATAAGTCCGCGGAAGAAAAATCAAAAACCGATATTGATGACATTTTATCAGTGTTTAATAAGATAAGTATTGAATGTGGGAATTAGCTTAAAAATTATGCAAAGCAGATAAGCCAAAATTTGGTATGAGCCCAAAAAAAGACGGTTATTTTTTGTCTGAACCGTAGGGTTGCCTTCAAATTCGGTTTGTCTGCTTTTTGCTTTTGTACTTTCCTTGCAAAATAATCACAATGCTGCAATATTAAAAACAAAGAAGCATTGCTGCGCGGTATAAGGCGATTAAAAGCCTGAACCACGGCCAATATTATTCTTGATTGAAAAGGAAAAATATGATAAAATATAATAAATATTTTATATCAGAGGTAAAAAAATATGGATTCTTTTTGCGAACAATTAGTTAAAATAAAAAAAACCGGTTTGTACTATGCTTTAACAGGTTTAATATGGGTAGTTGCATTTTTAATAACCTATATTACCGTTTTTATTTCACTCAGGATCTCCAGCTTAATAGGCTTTTTTATTCTTATTATTTTCGGTATATACTATCTTGCCGTTAAACTTACAAAAATGCTTAATATTGAATTTGAATATATTATTGTAAATCACGATATGGATATTGATAAAATAACCGCCAAAAGCAGCCGCAAAAGGGTTTTAAGTATAAATCTTTTGGAAATTCAGGAATACGGAAAATATAATGATGAGGCTGTTAAGAGACTTTCAAGAAAAAATTTTGATAAAAAATTTATTTGTTGCAACCTTTCGGATTCCTGTAGCTATTTTGTTTATAAACACCCAAAAAAGGGCCTTTTGCTTATTGTAACCGAAATGAATGACAAGCTTATCGGCGAGGCCGAAAAATCCATTCCGAGATCAGCAAAACAATAATTTAATAATTTTAGGGGTGTGGTTTTTTGAAAGTTTTAAATTTATCCCAAACCCGTATGACAGAATCTTTGGCAATGGGTGGCGGTATCAGTGAAGAAAGGCTGATGGAAAATGCCGGAGCAGCCGCCGCAAACATAATAAAAAATGAATATGATATTGTAAAAAAGCGCGTTACCGTGGTGGCAGGAGGTGGAAATAACGGAGGCGACGGATATGTTATTGCAAGAAAGCTTAAAGAATATGGCGCTTTTGTTGTAATAGTGTTTTCTTCCATTCCTGTTTCAAAAACCGCGGAGTATATGAAGAGCAGGGCTTTAAGCGTTAATATTCCGGTTTTATATTATTATGACGATGCCGAATATTGCAGCGAATTAATTATTAATTCGGACTTTGTAATCGATTCTCTTTTCGGTATAGGATTTCACGGAGAGCCTGAAAAAGACATTGCAAATATAATTGATTGTCTTAATAAAAGCAACGGTAAAAAAATCGCCGTTGATCTTCCAAGCGGAATTTATTGTGATAGCGGTAATACAGCAAAAACTGTTTTTAAAGCAGACCTTACAATTACTTTTATCGGTTACAAACCCTGTCACTTTTTATTCCCGGCCGCAGGCTTTTGCGGTAAGGTGGTTTGTTCCGACATAGGTATTTCCGAAAAGTATTTTAGGGATTACTCTGCAGAAACTGTGGAGTTTGACAGTGTAAAGCCTTTGCTTTTTTCACCCTCTCAAAATGCCCATAAAGGGACAAAAGGCAAAGTAGCAGTAATTGCCGGGTCTTTAAATATGCCGGGCGCAGCCCGTTTTTGTGCTGAAGGAGCCATGCGCTCCGGTGCCGGACTTGTTAAAATATTTTCTTCCGATACCGTTAAAAATATAACGGCTGCGGCTTTACCGGAAGCTATTTATGAAAACATTTGCATTGATTCCGGCAGTTTTTCTTTAGAAAAAACAGATCCTTATAAAGTTAATTCGTATGACAGTGTTGTTATAGGACCCGGCATCGGAACGGACGATAAAACCAAAGAATTTGTAAAAGCAATTATTAAAAATATCACAAAGCCGTTGGTACTTGACGCAGACGCGCTGAATATATTATCAGAAAATACCGAACTGTTAAAAGAAATCAAGGCTCCTGCGGTTGTTACTCCGCATGCAGGCGAAATGTCAAGGCTTACGGGGAAAACAATCGAAGAAATTGAAAATAACCGTGTTTTCTTTGCATCGGAATTTTCAAAAAACTACGGTGTTATTACCGTTTTGAAAGGTGCATATACTGTTATTGCAACACCTGAAGGCAAAACATATATTAATTTAACAGGCAATTCGGTTTTGGCTACTGCCGGAAGCGGAGATATACTTTCAGGCATTATTGCCGGGCTTGCTGCCGGCAATAACAGTTTAGAATTATCGGTTGTCGCCGGCGTTTCTCTGCATGGTAAAACAGGGGATATAGCTGCTGATAAATATGGGAAACGCGGCATAATTGCTACCGATCTTTTGAAATTAATAATTACAGCCTTTAATTAGTTTTAATTAGGCTTATACCTTGTAATTTGGAGGAACTGATTTGAAAAAACTCATCTCTATAATCGTCTCTTTAATTATGCTGCTGACATTTTCCGGTTGCGGCAGCAGCATAAGTCCGGCAAAACCCGGATACACATGCAACGCTAAAATTTCTTATTATGATACATTAAATGCCGAAGCAAAAATAAGTGTTATCGGCGGAGGATTGTTTTCAATAGAAATTTTAAATCCTGAGGAAATTAAAGGCCTTAAGTTTAATTTTGACAATGAAAACATTACAATTAACCAGGATGAGATTGAAAACTCCGTGCTGTATATTAATGATTTCGGAGGCTTTTCCGAAATACTTAATAAAGCTTTTTTGAGTATCACAACCGGTTCTCCGGAACTTAAAAAGAAAGGCGATACCTACACTTATTCCGGAAACATCGAGGGAGAAACCTTTATAATGCAATTTAATAGTGACGGTTTTCCCACACATTTTGAAATGGAAGAAGAACAATTAACCGCAAAATTCAGCGATTGGAAATACTGAGTTTTTTAGGCAAACAGCGATGCCGGAAAATTATATGCTTATGATTATTAAAAATCGCTTAATTATTACTTAATTATTATATAAAATATAGTAAAAAAGTACTTGCAACATTGTAATTGTTATGGTATAATATAGCAGTTGTTTATAGACATTTTTTTAAACAACAAGAATTCACACGCAGTGTTAT
>CAKSDA010000041.1 GCA_934444895.1 uncultured Eubacteriales bacterium
CGCCGATTATTTAAATTCCTTTTTAGCCTTCGGCGAGGTTTTCTGATTTTTGTAACACATCATTGACAAACCTACATAAGGAGGCTCAAACGATCAAGAGACTGAAAGCTGCTGGTTTTCAGTGCAAAATCTTCAAAAATTCGCAGGCTGACAAACCGCTTAAATAGGCATTGAATTTTCGGTTAGTGTGGAGTATAATATATTTGTTGTTTTTTGTAAAATTCAGGATACCTTTGATTTTAAAAGTTCAAAAATTAATTTTCAAGGGAACTTTCGGTTTTTCACATGCAGCAAATATGTTTTCAGTTATTGAAAGGATGTTTTATATGATTAAAGCAATAGTCGGCGCTAACTGGGGAGACGAAGGCAAAGGTAAAGTTACCGATATGCTTGCTGTAAACTCGGATATTGTTGTTCGGTTTCAGGGCGGAGCTAATGCAGGGCATACCATTAAAAACAAATATGGTAAATTTGCGCTTCATATGATGCCCTCAGGTGTTTTTAACGAGAATGTAACCTCGGTTATAGGCAATGGTGTTGCATTTAATATTCCTCAATTTTTAAAAGAACTGGATCAGGTAATTTCCGGCGGAGTGCCGAAGCCTAAGCTTATTGTAAGCGACAGGGCTCATATGGTTATGCCGTATCATATACTTTTTGATCAATATGAAGAAGAAAGACTGGGTAAAAACAGTTTCGGATCAACAAAATCCGGAATAGCTCCGTTTTATTCCGATAAGTACTCAAAAATCGGATTTCAGGTTTGTGAGCTTTTTGATGAAAAGGCCTTAAAGGAAAAACTTAACAGGGTATTAGAGGTCAAAAACATACTGATAGACAAGCTTTATCACAAGCCCACTCTTGACGCCGACGAAATTTTTGAGGAAATGATGAAATGGCGCGACGGCATTAAAGAATATGTGGGGAATACACATAAATTCTTGTATGATGCAGAGAAAAACGGCAAGACAATTTTACTTGAGGGACAATTGGGATCGCTTAAGGATCCGGATCACGGAATATATCCCATGGTTACTTCATCATCTACCCTTGCAGGTTATGGAGCGGTAGGAGCCGGAGTTCCTCCGTATGCAATAAAGGAAATTTATACGGTTGTAAAAGCATATTCAAGCGCTGTGGGCGCAGGCGCATTTGTAAGTGAAATATTCGGCGACGAAGCAAAACAGATGCGTGATCACGGCGGTGACGGAGGAGAGTACGGAGCCACTACAGGAAGACCCAGAAGAATGGGTTGGTTTGATGCGGTTGCAACAAGATACGGCTGTGAGCTTCAGGGTACAACAAATGTTGTTTTAACCGTTATTGACGCGCTTGGATATCTAGATGAAATAAAAATTTGCGTTGGATATGAAATCGACGGAAAGGTTACAAAAGATTTCCCCGTAACAGGTTTGCTGGAGAAGGCAAAGCCGGTTTTCAAAACACTTAAGGGCTGGAAATGTGATGTTTCGAACATCAGGGAATATGATAAATTACCTAAGGAATGTCGCGAGTACATAGAATTTATAGAAAATGAAATAGGATTCCCTATAACTATGGTTTCCAACGGTCCTGCAAGAGAAGATATTATTATAAGAAAATAATAAAAAGCTTACGAGGTACTATATGAAATTTGAAAATATTACTCCGAGCGGAGTAGCGGAGGGCTTTGTTCTTCTTAAATCCGCTGATGTTAAAACATCATCAAAAGGCGGAAAATACCTGGACGCAACAATATCAAACAGTTCCGGAGAAATGAATGCAAAACTATGGGACTATTCCGAAGCTCTGTACGGTGAGTTTGAATCCGGCATGGTTGTTAAAGTAAGGGGAACCGTTTCAAAATACAATGGCGTGGATCAGTTCAGAATTGAAAGGATCCGGCCTTCGGTAGCAGATGACAATATAGATGTCAATAAATTTGTGCCAAGCTCAGGTAATTCCGGCGAGGATATGTATAACGCGCTTGCAGATATTGCTTCTGAAATTAAAGACAGCGATATTAGATCAATAGTTTTAGCTATTCTTAAAAAGAAAAAGGAAGCACTTTTATATTGGCCTGCGGCATTTAAAATGCACCATGCTGTGCGCGGAGGGCTTTTGTGCCATACCTTGGCTATTGTCAGGCTCGCTCAGGGTGTTTGCAAGGTTTATCCCTTTGCCGATGAGGAACTTCTTGTAGCAGGAGCAATACTTCACGATATAGGAAAACTTGAGGAATTTGAAACAAACAGCGTGGGGCTTGCAACAGGATACAGCGTAAAGGGCAATTTGGTCGGCCACCTTGCCGGGGGAGCAATGCTTGTAGAGCAAACTGCCAATGAGTTAGGAATTACATCGGAGGTTCCTATGCTTTTGTCACACATGCTTTTGTCGCACCATGGAAATCCGGAATTCGGAGCGGCGGTTTTACCCCAGTTTTTAGAAGCGGAACTGCTCAGTCAACTCGACTTAATGGACGCTACGGTATATGAAATCTCTGAAGCTGTAAGCAATGTTGAAAAAGGTTCAACCACCGGAAGGGTATTTTGTTTGGATAACAGAAAACTTTACAATCACGGAAGAACCGAGAATACCGAGTATGCTCCCAAACTTTTTAAGTAATTTTAGACTTTTTATCGCTTGACACTCTGCATTTTCTCTGTTGCTTAAAATTTATAAAATATGTTCCATTAGACAAACAAAATGTAGAAATATTCCGTTCCGGGAACTGTTGTACACCGATTGCTTTGTCTAATCATTTCAAATAGTTTTAAAAAGCAAAGCCAAAAGGATTTTTCCTTTTGGCTTTGCTTTTTTTATGCCTCTAAACGATGCCGGAGGCGACGGCTGTATCGATAACTTTTAATCGCAGTGGAGATATTTTTAAACGATACTTTAAATATTTTATAGGTCTTATCGGTCGGTTAACAGAGAAAGAGGATCTATAGGTTTTTTGTCCTTAATAAATTCCAAATGAAGATGAGATGCATCTAAACATTCTCCGGTCACGGTTCCGAGCGGTCCCAGATTACTTCCGGCTGTTACGCTGTCACCTTTTTTAACTGCTATTGCTTTATTCAGGCCGGCATAAACCCCGGTGATACCATTACCGTGATCTATTTTTACTGTGTATCCCAAAGCGGGATCTGACCCGGCAAAAGTAACTACTCCATCGCCGCATGATTTAACAGAATCCCCTGCCTTTGCTTTAATATCAATTCCGGTATGAAGGCGCATATCGTTGTAGGTAAGGGAATATTTAAGTTCGGTAAGGCTGAAAGGCTTTAATACTTCACCGTTTAACGGATACAAAAAGTATTTTGCAACTGCGGTATTAACCGCCTCGTCGGTCTTGCCTTTTTGTTGTGCCGATTCGGCTTTGTCGGACGATGAGGTGGATTTTTTGTCATCCTTGCTGCTTTTTGATTCGGTTTTACTATACGGTTCGCTGGAGGTGATGTTGGCAGCCTCGCTTTCCGCCTTTAAATTTTCGGAAGTGATTTTGGAGGTATCCGGAGCCTTGCTTATGCCTTTTATTGCAGTAAAGGCCGAAATACCTATGGCTATCATGCATATTCCGAGAGCTGCATAAAAGCCTTTGCCGTTTAAAAACTTTTGAAATTTGCTGTTATTTTTCATAATTAACTTTCAGCTGCTTTTATCAGCTGTTCCTTTCTGATTATATGTTAGTAGTCTTGTCTGTTTTACTTTTTTTATTCAATTTTTTATAAATTCAGTGTTGTCAAAAAAATATAATCGAAGTATTGCAATATAAAAGACAAAAAGCAAAACAATTTCTCCATATTGATTGCAACACAAAGGTGGGGGACGGCAACGACGCATTTTAAATATAATTACATCACGGTAAAAAAAGGCGCCTTATTGCAAACACCGTTTTGCAGATTACCGTTTGGCACTTCGGAAAGACGATGAGAGAAAAGGAGCGATTCTTTTGGAAAAAACAGAAAACAATAATTTAGATCAAAATACCGAAGAAAAAATAGATTTTTCAGGAAACACCGAAAAAGATAATGATATAGGCGGCAGGTCTGAAAATAGGGAAAGTGATATAAATAAAACGGGCGAGACAACAAAGAGCGACTGCGACGCCGGCAGTAAACAAAGCTTTGAGGAGCTTATCAAAGGCCCTTATAAAGAAGAGTTCGACAAAAGGGTACAACGAATCATTAATAAAAGATTCAAAGAACTTAAAACAAGAGAAAACACAAAAGAAAACATAAAACAAACAGACAGGAAGAATGAAAATAACCCGGAAACAGGAAAAGATCACGGACAAACAAAGCAACCGGCCGCTGATTATGCGGCATACGACTTTGATGTAGAGGCCGAATTTGAAAATCCCGTGTTTAAAGCGCTTACAGAAAGCGGCGTAGATATTCAAACGGCATACAATGTTATTCATTTTGATGAAATTATGAATAATTCAGTAAAAAAAGGCGAGGCCATCGGAGCAAAGCGTGTAGCCGACAGTATTCGCTTTAAGGCCGGAAGACCCTTTGAAAACGGTCTTGACGGAAAAGGCGGATATGCTTTAAGAGCAGGCGCCGGCAACCTTACCCCCAAAAAGCGCCGTGAACTTGCAAAAAGATCCCTTATGGGAGAAAAGGTAGGTTTCTGAGTAAAAAGGTCTTCCACTGTAAACAAAGGAGAAAAATTAAATGAGTGAGACTTCTAACGAAAAAACTTTATCAAACGATATGCGAACATATTATAAAGACTTTCTTTGTGATAACGCAAACGAAAATCTTGTCCATGACCAGTTCGGTCAGAAACATCCTATTCCTAAGGGAAACGGAAAAACAATTGAATTCAGAAAATATTCACCGCTGCCTAAGGCAACAAAGCCGTTGGCAGAAGGAATCACACCGGACGGCCAGGAACTCAAGGTTACTACCGTTACTTCGTCTGTTGCGCAGTACGGCGGTTGGGTGGGAATTCCCGATATGCTGGAACTTACCACCTTGGATAATAATATGATTCAGGCAACCGAAATTTTGGGCGACCAGGCAGGTCGTACACTTGATACGGTTACAAGAGAAGTATTAAACGGCGGAACAAACATTATGTATGCTCCGATAGTAAAAAACGGAACATCTACCGCAGTTACTGCCAGAAGTTCTCTTACGGAGGACGCAAAACTCAGCGTTGACATTATTTTACGCGCAGCCGCAAAATTAAAAAACAATCTTGCCAAAACAATTGACGGCAGTTATGTTGCAATCATTCATCCTTATGTTGCATACGATCTTATGCGCAGCGCAGAATGGATGGATGCCCACAAATATGCGGCACCGGAAAATCTTTTTAACGGCGAGATAGGGAAAATAGGAAATGTTCGTTTTGTTGAATCAAGCGAAGCAAAAATTTTCCGCGGCGCTGATTTGACCGAGGCTAAAAGAAACCTTACGGTTAAAACAGCAGTAAGCAGCGGAGACACAATAACAGTATCCGAAGCAATTTCAGATACCGAAAAAGCAAAGCTTGAAGGCCGCAAGGTAATAATCGGCGGCGTTGCATACGGCATTGTTTCGGTTACAAGCGGAGCAGAAGGCAGTGCAAAAATCAAAATTGATACTGCTATTACATGTTCGGCAAACGATGTTATTTACCCCGGTGAGGGCGGACAGGCCGGTGTTTCGGTTTATTCAACCCTTGTTCTCGGTGCTAACGCATACGGTGTTACCGAAATTGAAAACGGCGGTTTGGAGCACATTGTAAAGCAGCTTGGTTCTGCCGGTGCCGCAGATCCTCTTAATCAAAGAGCATCTGCCGGTTGGAAGGCAACTAAAACTGCTGAGCGTCTTGTTGAAAATTATATGATAAGAATTGAATCATGTTCGACTTTCGCAGACGAATACGCTAACTAATTAACAATTAACTAAAGGCGTGCTCTGCTGTGGCAGAGTGCGCCGTTTTAAGGAGGAAAACCAAAATGGCAGAAAATAAAACAGTGGCACAGCTGCAAAAGGAAATAGAATCCCTTAAAGAAATGCTGGACATAAAGGAAGAAAAGAAAAAACAGGCTTCAAAGGAAGTATTAAAAAACGAGGAGTATATGAGAAGCCCCGTTACTATAAAACTTTTTAAGGACAACGGAAAATACAAAGACGATGTATTTGTGTCGGTAAACGACAGATCTTTTTTGATTAAAAGGGGCGTAGAGGTAACAGTGCCCAGATTTATTGAACAGGCACTTAAAAACTCTTTGGCTCAGGATGAGTATGTTGCTTCTCTGGTTGAACGCTTGGTAACAGATTACGAAAAAAGTTCATTAAAGCAGTAAAGGGGGAAAACTGATGGCTGATTATGATTTAAATTTTACGGTCACCGGAAGTAGAATACTTTGCGCCGATAATTTTTTATCTGCGGATAGTGTGGATTTTGTTTATGCCGCTTTTACTTTTGATGAAAGCTGGAGCGGACTTGTGAAATCGGCAATTTTCAGAATGGGAGAAAAGGTGTACAGTGTTCCGCTTGAAAATAACAGGTGTGCAGTACCTCATGAAGTTATTAAAGAGGGAGTTCTGTTTGTTTCGGCGTTTGGAGTTTTAGGAACCACAAGAGCTACAACGGCGGAGTATCATATAAATATAGAAAAAAGCGGATATGTTTCGGTAACGCCTTCTGCTCCTACAGCGGATCCGTATAATTATTTTCTGCAAAAGGCAACAGAACTTAAAACGGCGGCAGAAGCTGCCAAAGACTCATGTGATACAGCCCTTTCCGGAGCATGCACGGCAGAGCAGAACGCTCTTGAAACTTTAGCGGATATTGAACAAAAGGCCGATGAAATAGATCTTGCAGTTACCGCTGCGGCACAATATAAAAATGCGGCGCAGGGATATTCCAATTCGGCAGAAGCGTCAAAAAATGCCGCGGCGCAAAGCGCATCTTCCGCAAAATCAAGCGCAAGTACAGCTGCAACCGCTGCAGACGAGGCTGAAGAGCAGGTTATGAAGGGAATAGAAGCACACAACAGCTCAACAAATTCTTCTGCTCATCCAAACCTTGTAAGTATGGTTAACGAGGCGAAGTCCATTGCAATGGGCAAAGCGACATCTCTTAGCTTTTCGACTAAAAGCGAACTTGAAAGCTGGTTGTCCGGCAATTTTACACGAACCGACGGGAAAACGACTGCGGATTTAAATGTAGGAGATAATTTATACATAGTCGAATTAGGAGTACCGGACTACTGGTGGGACGGAACCACGGCAAGGGAGCTTGGAGCAGAAAAGCCGACCCTTACCGATTATTACACAAAGCAGGAGATTGACGGAAAAATTTCCGGAATTACAATGAAAGCCATGAGCGAATCAGATTACAATTCTGCTTATGTTGCCGGAACGCTTGTTGCCGGATGTATATATTTTGTAACGGAGGATGATTAGATTGACGCTGACAGATATAATCGTACCGGTTAAGGAAGAATACCCCGATGCTTCACAGTCACAAATTTGTCATACTGTAAATGAATTGGAACACAAAATAATACACGAGGTTTTAAAACCGGCGGGGCTTTCTCACAGAAATTCGCCTCTTAGGATAAAACAGGACATGAAGACCGAACTTTTGCTTGGAGAAGAATTCTTTTCGGTATATTTAAACTATGTGCTTTCGTTTTTTGCGTTTACAGAGGGAGATTATGACCGATATAATGCGCTGGCCGCCCTTTTTACCGAGGGTTACGCTCAAATGGCTGCATACTACAGAAAAAAATATATTCCGATATGCGGCGCAAGTGATCCCGGAGGGAATTTGTTATGAGACTTCCGCGTATTGAAAACAAAACGGATGTTGCATCCGAAACACTGATTTTTAAAGGCACCGACACAAGAGGAAGCGACCCTTCCCTTTTTGCCGATTCGGTTAACATATCATTTGCTAAGGGATGCAAAACCAGAGAGAACCGCAAGCTTGCTTTAATATGCGACCAAACTCCCGATCAGATTATAAACTGCGGAGACAGGGTGTTTTTGCGAAATGGCAACAAAATAAGAGAAATAGCAAAAAGCAGCTCAAACGGTCTTGAATATAAAGGCACGGAAATTAAGCTAAGCGAGTATGAAGAGGATACCGACCGAACCTTGCTGCAATATGATAATTACATTTTTGTGTTTCCGGATAAACTTAAAATAAACAACAATGAAGAGAATTTTGAAAGGTTTGAACCGCAAAAGTCGGCTTCAGTTTCAATGCCGTTTACAAGTTCCAGGACCCTGTTTTACTCTTTGGGAACCGATGTCAACAACAACTGCACGGATTTGCATCTGCTAAAGGCCGGGACAAAGGTTAAATTTTCATTTTGCAGTGACAAAGAATACATAATTATAAAAAAGGAAAAGGCTAAAAAAACCGAAAATAATATAAGCATGAACGCCGGAATAAGAATAACCCTTGATAAAAGCGTTGATAATTACAAAACGGCTTCAAGCACAGACTATATGATGATCAGCGAACCTAAAGTTTCTCCTATGCTGAACGGATTTCACACCGGATACAGTAACAGCGTATCATTTTATGAGAATACGATATCATTTTCCGACATTGAATCTTCGGTGACATATACCGAAACACCGCTTGACTATCTTAATGTAGGGCAGGAGGTAATAATTTCAGGGTCAACAAAAAACGGAAATAACATAAAAGCAACCGTGGCAAGCATAACAGACACCATGATCGTTTTTGACAAAGAATTTTCAACCTGCAATGAAAACCCCGGAAATGAGATTGTTATAACCCCGGCAATTCCGGATTTTGACTACGCCGTTATAACGGACGGCAGAATGTTCGGAGCGGACAACAAAAATCACAGGTTTATGATATCAAACGAAGATACACCGCTGATATTTTATATAAACGAAAAAAGTAAAACAGAGGCCTGGCAGCACAAAATTAACGAGCAGGTCATGGGAATGGTTATCATAAAAGATAATGTGGTTTGTTTTACCGAAAGCGGAGGCTTTAAAATACTGGGAACAAACGCTTTGAACTTTGCTGTTTCCAGAATAGCTTCAGGAGGAGTGAAAACCGGAAAAGAAAACTCTCTCGTATGCGACGGAGAAACTGCATTTTATATGTCTGTAAAAGGTATAATGAAGTATTCTAAGGGCAGCGATATAAGAATATCGTCTCCCCTGCCGGAGAAAACCGATGTCTTTTCCGCAGCGGTAAATCACGGATATTATTTAATAAACAGCAGTGACAGAATATGGGTTTATGACAACACGGCCATGAAATGGTGGAGCGAAGACAGCTGTGATGAATTCAAACTTTTTTCATACGGCGGGGAAACATATATTGCCCATAAAAATGTTATTTATTGCTATACCGGTGAATCCGGCGAAGTGGAATGGGAACTTAAAACCGCTGAACTGCCGAAAGAAATAGGGGAAGATGTAAAGCCGGCATATTTAAAACTTGAGGCTACCAGTACGGGCGGATGCGAAATAGAAGTATTTTTAAGATGCAGAGGTGCGTCCTGTTGGGAAAAAATATCAGCCGATTATTTTACGGGAGAAAAAACTTTAAAAATACCGCTTAAAAAATATCTTTGCAGCGGATTTTTCCTTAAGTTAAAAGGCAGCGGGCAGATAGAAATAAACAATCTGACATATTATTACAGGAGGAAAAACAAATGGTAATGCCTATAGATGCACTGGAAATAGATCCCGATGATTATAAAAATGCGGATGAAAATGTAAGGCAGCTTGCTGAGTTTTGCAGTGAACTTTTGCAGGCTTTAAAGTATATGTTCAGTCTGGAATAAAGAACAAGGACGGACGCTGCCGCGTCCGTCCTTGTTTTGCAGTTATTGCTTTTTAATATATAATGTATTTAAATTCGGATTTTTAAAATATAAACCGCCGACTGAAAGCCGGAATCAAAGAAATACTAAATTAGAATAATAACTGTCAATTTAAAATTTAAGTATTCCCAGATGCTCCAAAAGGATTTTTATCCCGAGAAGTATAAGCGCGCAGCCTCCGAAAATCCCTGCTTTTTTCTTGAAACGGGAACCGATAATTTTGCCCATAAGCACTCCGCCGGCTGAAAGAGTGAATGTTGTAATTCCGATTATTGAAACCGCGAACCAAATATTTACCCTTAAAAAGGCAAATGTAACGCCTACCACCAAAGCGTCTATGCTTGTAGCAATTGCGAGTGGAATCATGGCGCGCGGAGAAAAGTTTCCGTCGTCGGAATCATCATCTTTGGAGGTTAGGGATTCCTTTATCATATTAACGCCTATAACCATGAGCAAAACAAAGGCTATCCAGTGGTCTACGGCCTCTATTAAAGAGCTTAGGCTGGAACCCAGATAATATCCTATAACAGGCATTAAAACCTGGAATCCTCCGAAATATATGCCGGCTGAAAGGCAATGTTTTGGTTTTATTTTGTCCACCGAAAGTCCCTTACACACCGAAACCGCAAGAGCGTCCATGGAAAGGCTGATTCCTATAATTAAAATTTCAAAAATACTCATATAAAGCTCCAATTCAGCCGTGAACATAAAAAATCCTTTTGCCGGTTTATCTGACTGTTTAAATATACCGAATATGTACCATATAAATTTCAAATGCCGCACGGTGTCTTTTAATTTATATTTTATTTTGTATTATATTTTATGGAATAACAATATAAAGATATTCTTATACCTGTAAACTGAGGATTTTTGCCTATCTGAATACTATTTTGCAATCATCCATGCTGTCTATAACAGCAAGAGATTCAACCCTTACACCCTCATCGCGGAGCTTGCGGCCTCCGTCCTGAAATCCCTTTTCTATTACAATCCCGGCGCCTACAACTTCGGCTCCGGATTTTTTTATAAGGTCTATAAGACCCTTAAGAGCACATCCCCTTGCCAAAAAGTCATCGATAATCAAAACGCGGTCGTCTTTATTTAAAAATTCTTTGGAAACTATTATGTCATAGGTTTTGTCGTGGGTAAATGAATAAACCTGATTTGTATAAGTATCGTCCGAAATGTTTTTGGATTTGCCTTTTTTTGCAAAAACAACGGGCACTTCGAAATATTGCGCGGCAATGCAGGCAATGCCTATGCCGGAAGCCTCAATGGTTAAAATTTTGGTGATATTTTCACCATCATAGATTCGCCTGAATTCTTTTCCTATTTCATTTAACAAATTCACATCTATCTGGTGATTTAAAAAACTGTCTACCTTTAAAACATTTCCGGGTTTTACAACCCCGTCTTTAAGAATTCTTTCTTTAAGCAACTCCATAAAATTAACCTCTCCCAATTTTCTAAAGTTTATCGCAGTGATAATCCGAACACTTATGAAAACATAATATAATATACATTGTATAGCATTAAACCGAAAAATTCAAGGCAAATTGTCACTGTATGCAAAATATAAATGTATTTTGCAGGGGACCGCCGCTCTTTGTTGATTTTATTTTAAAAATAATATATAATTTAACCTGCCGAGCTTTTGATAGCCGGAATCATAACATATAAAATCGGAAGGTGAAATAATCGTGAAAAAAGCGGGAGAATTCTATAAGGTTTCCAATGAGCAGTACAGGGAAGCATGTGTAAATTTTTTCGAATCGGACTGCAGCGAAAAAGAGGCTTATAACACCATAAAATTACCCACTCGTGCCACTGTGGGTTCGGCAGGATATGATTTCTTTTCGCCATTTGATTTTTCTTTAAATCCGGGGGAAGAAATCACCGTGCCGACAGGTATAAGAGCAAAAATAGAAGAAGGCTATGTTTTAATGATTTTTCCGCGCAGCGGACTTGGCTTTAAATACAGACTTACCCTTAATAATACGGTGGGAATAATTGACAGCGACTATTATATGTCCGATAATGAGGGCCATATAATGATACGGCTTACAAACTGTTCCGAAACGAAATCTCTTGAGGTAAAAGCCGGCTCAGGCTTTGCCCAGGGTGTGTTTTTGCCCTTTGGAATAACATATTCGGACAATGCCGACGGGATACGAAACGGCGGATTCGGCAGTACCACAAAAAATAAAAAACAACCCTGATGGATAAAAATCGGCACTGGCGCATAAAACCGCACTTGAGAAATAAAAACGGATTTTAGGGACAAATTCAAACCGTTATCAAAAGACATACAACTTAAAAAAGTTGGTATTAACCTCCCTTTTTTGGATAAACTATCAAAAAAGGAGAGGTTAATATTATGCATTGCGATTTTGCATTTATGGAAAAAGAACTGGATCTTAGACTCTGTCCTTCACAAAGTTTTGATGTAATAAAAAGAGAGATCATAATCGGCGGAAGAAAGGCCGATTTGTATTTTATAGACGGATTCATTAAAGATGAAGTGTTTGAAAAAATAATGGAATTTCTTTTTAAAATAAAGCCGGACGAAATAAGCGGCATAGAAAATATGAATGAATATTCAAAAAGATTTCTGCCGTATGTCGAAATATCGGTAAATTCCGATATGGACGCCGCCGCAACCAATGTTTTGTCAGGTCTTTGCCTGCTTATTATAGACGGAATAAATGACGCACTTGAAATAGATACCCGTACCTATCCCACCAGATCTATAAGCGAACCCGAAAAGGATAGGTCAATGCGTGGCGCAAAGGACGGATTTGTGGAAACACTTATTTATAACACCGCTCTTATAAGGCGCCGCGTCAGGGATTTTTCTCTCAGAATGGAATATTATCAGGTAGGCGACCGTTCAAAGGTGGATGTAGCCATATGCTTTTTAGATGGCAAAAGCAATATGAAAACGGTGGAAATTTTAAGAGATCGCCTTAAGAAAATTAAAATCAAAGGTGTTTCAATGACGCAGCAGGCTCTTTCCGAATCATTAATACCTACTTCGTTTTTTAACCCGTTCCCAAAAGTTAAGTTTACCGAAAGGCCGGATTACGCAAGCGCATGCTTGCTTGAGGGCAGGGTTATTCTGCTTATGGATAACTCACCTGCCGTTATGGTTTTGCCAACCTCGTTTGCGGATTTTACTAAAGAGGCCAACGATTATTATTTTCCGCCTATCACAGCAACTTATATAAGGCTTACAAGACAGTTTATATCCCTTACAACAGTTTTTTTAACACCGCTGTTTTTACTTTTAATAAATAATCCTTCATATATACCGGAGTGGCTTGAATTTATAAAACTTTCCGAAACGCCGGCAATTCCGGTCTTTTTGCAGCTGCTTATTTTGGAATTTATAATAGACGGACTTAGAATAGCCTCTCTTAACACCCCGGATAACCTTTCCAG
>CAKSDA010000042.1 GCA_934444895.1 uncultured Eubacteriales bacterium
AAAACATGGTCCAATGCTTCATGACGCATTGAAGCAGCCTTAATATATATTGAAAGATTTTCTTTTACTTTATCCTGCCCTATATATTCGTTAAGGGTTTTTGGTCTAAGTGACAGATCGATTTCCTCGTCATGATAGGTATATTCAGGAGCCACTATCCTATTTTCAAAATCCATTTCTTCCATTTAGAATAACCCCTTTAGTTAATATCTTTAATAAACATCTTTTTTAATAAGTAATAAAACAATTTTTTAATCAATATCTTCCTGATGACAGTTTTGCAAGAGCCTGCTTTATAAGTTCCTCGGTAGGTAAGGAATGGTCAAGCGTTGCTAGAACCCTGTTAACCTCAACCTGTAAAAATCCCAGTGAAGTAAGTCCCGCAGAGGCATTTGCAATATTACCGGGTTTTACTGTAGAAACCGCCGGAGCCACACCAATAGAAGCAGACGGCACTTTACCTATCTTATCCTTAAGTTCCAAAACGATGCGTTGTGCAAGCTTCGGCCCTACTCCGGACGCGGCAGTTAACGATTTGTGTTCCCCGGAAGCGATAATGGAATATATTGTATCCGGAGTATATTCGGAAAGAATTGCTATGCCGTATTTCGGTCCGACACCATTTACGGATGTAATAAGCTTAAAGCACTCCATTTCGTCCGCAGTATAAAATCCAAAAAGTTCTACATTATCCGTTCTGATTGCCATATATGTATATAAAAGCACTTCTTCTCCGTTTTCCGGCAATGAAGCTCTTGTTTTAAGCGAAACAGTGCATTTGTAACCTACACCGCCGCATTCAACAACAGCAAATGAAGTATCTTTATATACAAGTTTACCATTTAGCGAGTATATCATCTTATCCCACCGTTCATTTTTTTAAATATTAAAGAAGAAGCACTGTGGCAATGGCATATAGCCATTGCCAGCGCATCCGCCGTATCATCAGGCTTCGGCGTTTTTTCAAGGCACAAAAGGCGCCTTGTAAGTTCCATAACCTGAGCTTTGGGAGCCTTTCCGTATCCCGTTACAGCCTGTTTTACCTGCAAAGGGGTGTATTCATATATCGGAACATTATTATTTCTTGCAGAAAGAAGAATTACACCTCTTGCCTGGGCAACATCGATTGCCGTGGTTGTGTTAGTGTTGAAGAAAAGTTTTTCAACCGACAAAGCATCAGGTTTGTATTTTTGTATTATATCGCAAACACCATCGTATATAGTCTTAAGTCTTGTAGGAAACTCGACCCCCGCCTTTGTGGTAACGGCTCCAAATTCAATCGGTTTGAATCTGTTATTTGAATATTCCACAACACCGTAACCAACAATAGCATACCCCGGATCTATACCCAGAACCCGCAAAATAACACCGCCTGTTTAAAACATTTGTTTTGTAGGTCATTATACAAAACAACCCAGTATGATTATACCACAACTGCATATGTTCAGCAATAGATTTTTTAACAGGAACGAGGAAAAGCCAATCCTCAGCAATATTAAATTAACATGAAGTGTCATTTTTAAGAATCTACTGTTAAAAACTTGCACTAAGGCAAACAGGAATAACTCCTAATCTGTTTTTTAAACGCAAAGCCGCAATATGGCAATATAAAAGGCAAAGGCCAAATCACAGCGGATTTTAATGTCAAAGGATTAGTGTTACAGGACTCGGTCATAATCGCAAAGGCAGTTTTTAATTGACTAATTGCATGATATGTGCTATAATTAAGCTACTTTAACAAAAACTTTGCTTGTTTTGCAGGTTTTTTATTGAAAATATTTACAGTTTTGGTAAATTATATTTTAAAAGTGTTTTAGGAGTAATTTTATGGCTTCAATTTTTCCGTTAACCGGTGATTCCGGTATTTCGCCTATCATTATTGTTATAATGATAATATGCGCTGTTGTTATTATAGCGTGCTATATTTGGGCATTGGTCTTAAACAAGAAAAATTCAAAAATTAAAACAACGGTTATAACCGTAACAGATGATCTTGAAACAGATGTTAATACCGTTGAAGATATTGAAAAATCAGACGGCGCATCGGCAGACGGTGCTAACGAAAGCACTGATGAAAGCAATGACAACTCTGAAGATACGGAAAAGTTTGATTTTTCAGATGATTTTGAAGATGCTGACGGCTCTGACAATACAGATAATAATACGGATAATTAAAATTTTCCGCTAAGCCATTAAAGCGCTGAAATAGAATTAATTTAAACATAATTCTATTTCGGCGCTTTAAAATTTCAAAAAGGAATATTTATATGAACGAATTACAAAAAGAACTTTTTAAACTGCAGGATAAAAAATTCAAACTTTTCACCGCAAAGCTTAATCCTGATGTAGATAAAGAAAAAATAATAGGCATACGCGTTCCTGTTTTAAGGGATTTTGCAAAAACCTTTTCAAATTTTTATGATACTTCGGAATTTTTAAGTTCCCTGCCCCATGAATACCATGAAGAAAACAATCTACACGCTTTTTTAATTGAAAAAATAAAGGATTATGATTCTGCGATAAGAGAGGTTAACAGATTTTTGCCTTATATAGATTCTTGGGACACCTGCGATATGATGTCGCCCAAAATTTTTAAAAAGAATTCAGAAAAACTAATTTCGGAAATTTACAAATGGACTGCTTCAAAAGATGTGTACGCTGTAAGGTTCGGAATACTTTGCCTTATGAAATATTACCTGGATGAAAATTTTTCGGTAAAATATCTTGAGCATGTGGCAAGTATTAAATCTTGTGAATATTACATAAACATGATGTGCGCGTGGTATTTTGCCACTGCCCTTGCAAAGCAATACGACAGCTCTGTTATATTCTTTGAAAAAAAGATTTTAAACGAATTTGTTCACAATAAGGCAATTCAAAAGGCTGTTGAAAGCTACAGAGTTACAAGTGAGCACAAAGAGTACTTAAAAAATCTTAAAATAAAATCCAAAAAGTGATATTAATAAAATTAAAACATTAATATTAAGAAATAAAAAGTCCTGATGTCAAGAGGCTATAATCGGCCCCTTTAACATCAGGATTTTTAATAGCATAGAATTATTTCACACTATATAAAAATTTCTTATTTCATTAAAGTCTGAACGCCTTCAACAAAATCTCCGACTGCACGAAACGCTTTTGAAGTGCCTTTGGTTATTGCCTTTTTTGTGCTTTTGGAGTTAAGCATTGCTTTTCCGGCTGTAAGAACAACTGCTCCTGCAACCATACCTGTTCCCATACCTTTAACAAAACTTGATGCTGATTTATTCATATTAAGTCCCCCTAAAATTATTGTTTATCTATAATATTTGTAAAAAACAAAAAAATATAACACCCAAAAGGATGTTATATTTTTACAATTTTATTTTTTAAAATTTTCTGATTTATTAGAACCTTGTTTTGCAATCAATAGGGACAGATTGGTTATAGCTTACAAAACTCCCCTGTATCTTAGCTTCTTGTTTTTTATGATTTATTTTTTATCCTTTCCAATAAATCTGTCAATTAAACCCGGTCCGTAATCAATATAATTACCGGTTTCAGCAGCAGTTTTTTCGTTAATCGATTTAACGCCTTGAACCGCCTTTTCGCTATTATAAATAACATACGGCACCGGATCGCCGACATGAGTACGCACCGAAAGCGGTGTAGGGTGATCAGGCATTACAAGAATACTATGCGGCTGACCTTTTAAATATTCCATCATAGGTCCGGCAACCAATTTGTCAATAAGTTCTATTGAACGAACCTTGTTTTCAACCTCTCCCCTATGTCCGCATTCGTCAGGAGCTTCCATATGGATGTAAACATAATCGATTCCCTCGTCAAAGAGCTTTATTGCCGCGTCTTTCTTCGCCGTAAAATCGGTGTCAATATATCCGGTTACACCTTTAACATCCGGAACCTGCATATTGGCGCATTTGCCTATTCCTTTTAAAAGATCCACTGCTGAAACTATACCGCCGGAAATACCGTTTTTAGCCTTAAAATCTTCAAGCAAAGGTTTTCTGCCTTCACCCCAAAGCCATATTGAATTTGCAGGTCTTCTTTTGTTTTCGATTCTTTTTTTATTAACGGGATGATCTTTTAATAGATCGTAGCTTTTTTTCATAAGTTCAATAAGAGGTTTGGCATTTTCACAGCTGCTCAGATACTCACCGATAACTCTTCCGCTTATATCGTGCGGAGGGGTCATTGTTCCCAAATCGGTTGTTCCGTTTTTTATAACCAAGCAGTGCCTGTAGCTTACGCCTGAATAAAACTTATAAATTTCATTACCCAAATTTTTGTTTACATAATCAATAAGTTCGGCGGCTTCACCGGTTGAAATATCGTCGGCGCAATAATCTACCATCGTTTTGTCGCTGTAATTTTTTTCGTCGGAAAGCGTAACCAAATTGCAGCGCATAGAAACATCTGTATCTTTTAAATCAATTCCTATACTTGCAGCCTCTAATGGAGACCGTCCGGTGTAGCAGACCTTTGGATCGTATCCCAAAACCGAAAGATTGGCAACATCGCTTCCCGGCTTAAGCCCGTCTGCTACCGTTTTGCATAGTCCCACTTCTCCGTTTTGTGCCAAAAAATCTATATTCGGTTTAAAAGCTTTTTCCATGGGCGTTTTGCCGCCCAGTTCTAAAACGGGATAATCAGCCATTCCGTCAAGTAACATTACAAGATATTTCAAAATAATCACTCCGTGTTTTATATATGCACTATTTTATATATGTACCTTATATATTTTATAAATGTCCTTAAATATATCATTGCATCTTATATATCTTTTAATATGTTATTACATATGTCTTTAGGCAATCAGGTATAAGACAAATAGGTATAAGCCGTTAATCGGTGCGGCTTTCTCTTAATGTAAGCAAATGCGGCAAATGAAGTTTAACCTGATGTTCAAGTTCATTATCGCCTATAACGGTAGTGCGACCGTTTTCATACTCACTGTCAACCCAAGCCTTTATTTTGGCTACCCCGGGATCTTCCTTCGATATCTTATTTTCATCTGCCAGCAAGAAATATGTATTAATCCATGCAGCAATTCCCGCAAGTCCTGAATGAGCGTCTATCAGCACCATAGGAGGTCTGCCCAGTATGTCCGTTGTATTAAATATACTGTAAATTTCCTCATCTTTATTAAGACCGTCCGCATGTATTCCTGCCCTTGTAGCATTAAACGCGCGACCTACGAAGGGGGTTCTGGGCGGAATTTCAAACTTAAGCTCATTTTCAAAATATTCGGCGATTTCGGTAATAACTCTGGGATTCATACCACCGGTACTGCCCTTTATCTGGCAATATTCAACCACCATTGCTTCAAGCGGAGTATTTCCGGTTCTTTCACCAATTCCCAGAAGCGATGTGTTAACCGACGCACAACCGTAAAGCCATGCGGTAACAGAATTCGGAACGGCATTATAAAAATCATTATGGCCATGCCACTCAAGATATTCGCTAGGTACTCCAGAATAATTTGTAAGACCGTAAATTATCTGCTGGATATTTCTGGGCAAAACAACACCCGGTATTGACGAACCCAGTCCCAAAGTATCGCAAGCGCGAATTTTTATTGGGGTTTTAGCTTCTCTTGAAAGCTTCATAAGTTTTTCGGCGAAGGGAAGCACAAATCCAAAAAAGTCCGCCCTTGTAATATCTTCAAAATGGCACCGCGGAACTACTCCGGCATCAAGTGCGGCGCAAATTACCTTTAAGTATTTATTGATTGCCTGTTCCCTATCTAATTTTAATTTTTTGTATATATGATAGTCGGAGCAGGAAACCAAAATACCCGTTTCTTTAATTTCCATATCCTTAACAAGCTGAAAATCCTTTTCGTTTGCACGAATCCAGGATGTTATTTCCGGAAAATCGTAACCGAGTTCGCGGCACTTTTCAACGGCCTCTTTATCTTTAGCAGAATAAAGGAAAAACTCACTCTGACGAATTATTCCGCTGTTGTTATCCAGCTTATTAAGCAAGGAATAAAGATGAACTATTTCATCAACTGTATATGGTGAGCGGGCCTGTTGACCATCGCGGAATGTTGTATCGGTAATATATATCTTTTCAGGCAAGTTCATAGGAACAATTCGCTGATTAAAAATAAGTTTAGGAATTTCATTATATGGATACATATTTCTGAAGTAATTTCCCTCAGGGGGATTGTAATAATTGTATCCAAGCTCCAAAAGTCCGCTTTTTTTATTTAATTTAGGTTTCATATTTGCCATTTAAAAAAGCTCTCCTAACGCATAAAATTGCCATTTTATGTAGTATAGACTATTGATAATCAAAGTTTTTCAAACAATCGGCAGGTATTAACTGACACATGAACAGCAAATCTTTTTTTAAAAATTGCCGTTTATTGGATGGTCCGCCGATACCGCGTGCAGCTCACTGGTTTGCGGAACTTACCTGAGGCTCTGCCCCGGTAATTTTAACAGAATGCGTTTTATCAACAAAGCACACCCAGGTGTTACCTGCGTTATATTTACATGATGAACCATCAGGCATGGTGATTTTAAGCGGACTGGAGGCATTTCCTTTGCTCCATTTAATAGTTTCATATCCGCCGTTTGAAATATAATATCCGTCACCGCCTACAAGGCCGGTCTTTTGCAGGTATCCGTCGCTGGACAAACTGGTAACATCGGTTTTAAGTACCAGTACATTTTTAAAGGATATTTGAGTTCCGGTGGAAATATCCTTTTGCGCCGTTGTTCCGCTGAATTTCATATATCTTGAATTTTCTTTATTGTATGTAAATTTTGTTATATAGCTGTTTGACATAGTAACAACAACATCAACACATGAGCCTTCGGCGGGTGTTATTGGACTATCTTCAGAAACAAAATCCTGCCAATTTGAAGCGGTTGTTTTCAAATCTCTTCTGTAATTAAGTTTTGCAAAGGTAGAATTAAGCTTTTCGCCGCTTGTATAAAGGGTGTGCTCAAGGGCTTTGCCGTTTTTAACCCTGAATGCGGCTTTTGACGGTCCGCCGTTAAGCATATTAAAATTATCAATTCCAGTTTCGGCAATATGTGCTTTACACTTTGTAGGATCCATTCCTGCATGAACATATAAAGCGTCGTGTCCCATTGCCAAATCTACATAAGAATATCTGGCGGATCTTACAGTGCCTATATTTCCGACTTTTGATACATCTTTAAACACAGCCAAAAGACGGGTTATTCCGCCTTCAGCGTATGCCTCATAAACAATATCCGCCTTAGAAAGTCCCGACTGTACACTTTGCGCCGTTTTTATATTATTTATCATAACGGCAACCGGTCTTTTCTGCATTGCCGCTTGATCAAACCCCTTAAGACCCGTAAGCGGGTTGATGCAAACTACCGGTTCTTCGGATGATACCGGCGGTTCTTGCGATGAAACATCTGTAGTATCGTCATTTTTCTTTTTACAACCTACAAGACAAATAATAAGTAGTAATGACATAATTGCAGCCAGGATTTTGATTTTCATGAAAATGCCTCCAAAATATCAAAAAAATATAAATATAATAATATTATATTACCGTATCTTACATATTTCAACAATTTATTAAAAGTTTTTATATATGTCAGGACAGATAAGATAAAAAAGTATCGTTAACATATACTTTAAAAACTGTATTTATTAAACCTGATACTTATAGGTTTTTAGCGCAACATTATATTGCCCTCGATAAGATGGCCGTTTTAACGGACCGATTGCTTATCGAGGGTAATAATCTGCTTTAAAACAGTTTTTAAGATCAGTTTTCTGAAGTGGTGTGTTTGGTAGATGATGTTTTTGTTTCAGAAGAGGTTGCCTTTTGAGAGGAAACCGGTTTACTGCTTGATGCAGCTGCTTTGGAACTTGTAGGCGCTGAAGAAGTTGCCTTTGAGCTTGTTGCTGCTGCTTTTGAACTTGTCGAGGCTGCCTTTGAACTGGTTGATGATGCTGCTGACGATGTGGTTTTTGAAGCGGAGCTTGAGGTTTGAATTTCTCCCAAAATTGTTCCTCCGTGTGTTTCGCAAGCCTTTAAATTACTTGTTTTATACCAACCTATTCCGGTTGAGTGGCAATTTGATGTAGCAATTTGCCCGGATGCGGTACAATATCTTCTGCATGTTACATATTCACTGGTTTCAAAATCCTTAACCTCTTTGCCTTTATGGATTTTTGCCATTATGCTTCCCCATATTTTTCTTGCGGAACTGGCTACGGCAACATTTTCAGGAGTATCATAACCATACCAGCAAGAGGCAACATAATAAGGTGTTCCGCCTGCGAACCAGCAGTTTTGAGCTTCATTGGTAGTACCTGTTTTTGCATAAATCGGCATATTTGAAATATACGATCTTATTCCTCTACCGGTACCATTACTTCCGTCAACAACATTTCTTAGCAGGTGATTCATAATAACAGCGGTATCTTCGCCCATAGCAACCTTTGCGTCAGGCTCGCCGTCGATAACTGTTTCACCGTGCTGATCGGTTACTTTGGTAAAGAATGTGGGTTTATAGTATTTCCCCTTATTTCCGAATGTGGCAAATGCCGCACAGGATTCAAGTGTGGTAATTCCTTTATAGCAGCTTCCGAGGGCAAGCGCTGAGTATGTCAGGTCGGCGTTCGTTGTCTTTTTAAGTGTGGTGATACCCATATCGTTTACCAAATGATCATAAACGCTTTCCATGCCCATTTTTTCCACCAACTGAGCAGGAATTGTATTTGCCGATTTTTCAAGGGCTTTGGCAACCGTTAGCTTTCCGCCGTAATGTCTATAGGAGTTCGGAGGCCACTTTTTACCTGTATTCAGGGTTATAGGCTGATCGTTAAACAGGGTTGAATAGGTAATTAAATTGTTATCCAACGCCAAAGAATATGTTGCAATCGGTTTTATTGACGAACCCGGTGAACGGGGCGACATGGTTGCTCTGTTAAGGCCGCGGTTTGTTGTTTTTTTGCCGGAACCGCCGGCAATACCCACAACATGCCCTGAATAGTCCATTATTGTGAACGAGGCCTGACCCGTTTGTCCCTTTCTGCTTGTAGTAAAGTAAGATTTGTTTGTAAATACTTCATCTATGCTCTTTTGAATGTCGGTATCCAGAGTGCAATAGATTTTATATCCGCCGTTATAAAAATTCTGTTCTGCATAGTTTTTGTCGCATTTATACTTATCAACAAGGGCATCAACAACATCGTCTATAAGCGCATCAACAAAATAGGAGTTTATTTGTACTTCGTTAATTGAAGCGTCACTGGCAACAATTTTTACATCTTCTGCAACTGCTGCGTCATGTTCTTCTTTTGTTATATGGCCCAATTTGTACATTTTATCAAGAACAATTTTACGGCGTTTCGTATTATTTTCCGGATATTTATCCGGTCTGTATCTTTCAGGTTCCTTAACTATTGCGGCAAGTGATGCACACTCAGCCAATGATAGTTGCGAAACACTTTTATTAAAGTAGTAGTTTGAGGCAACCTCAACGCCGCCTATTCCGTGAGCAAAAGAAACCGTATTTAGGTAACATTCAAGGATCGTATCCTTATCTACCTGGCTTTCAATTTTCTTTGCACGCATAATTTCTCTTATTTTACGCATTGCGTTTTGTTTATTATCTTGTGTAAGATTTTTTACCAGCTGCTGCGTTATTGTAGATCCACCCTGGTTTGAAGAGTAAATGTCAACAAACATATTCGCAAAAGCCAAAAATGTTCTTTTCCAGTCAACACCGTCATGCGAGAAAAAGCGCTGGTCTTCAATATCCACAAATGACTGAGCCAAATACTGCGGAATACCCTTATAATCGGCATCTTTAGCTTCAGCCTTAGTACGGTCATACGAAACCCATATACGATTTTCGTTGCCGTGAAGTCTTTGATATTCGGTATATTCGCCGGTATTTTTATCCTTAACATAAATTGTTGTGGTATAGTTAAGTTTCAAATCGTAAAGGTTTTCGTTTATATTGTCGTCAACAAAGGCAAAAACATAAATCAAAAAGCTTCCTACAACAAGGCAAAAGGTAATTACCAGAACCAAAAAAATTGAAAGTGCAGTTTTTAAAAATCTTCTTTTTTTGGGAGTATTGCCGTGTGAAGAGTGCTTACCCTTTTTCTTCCTGCGGGGAGCGTATTCCTCCGGATGGCTCTTGTTTGCAAAACTATTTAAATCAAGCTGATTTTCCGATGTACTGAACAAATCATCAGAATCGTTATACGAAGATGATGAAATATCATTATCATCAAAAAACGGGCTCTTATATTCGTCGCTCATGCTCAATCTCCTTTTTCAAAACGAAAGTGTATACGGTAGCAAGCCGAAAAAGTCAATTTTTTCTATATTATATCACATTGTACTATAAAAAGCGAGTTACAATTTTTTAACCAACTTCATGCATGAATTTTTGATTTTAAAAAAATTTTAAATTATATTTTAAAATTATGTATTATTATCAGAAAAACTTGCAATACTAAATAAAAAAACCGGAGTTTGTGTGGTATGAAATTTCGTTTGCGTTTTACGGTTCTTGCTATTGCATTGTTTGTTGCAATATCATCGCTTGTTTTTACAGTAGGAGCGAATACCAAGCCTGAAAAAACAGATAAAAGTGAAAGTCAAAGCAGCAATGAAGCATACATTTTAACCGAATACAACGACAAAATTGCTATATTTGAAAGAAACGGCACCGGACCTATTATGGTCTTTGATGTTAATGTATCATCCCTGCCGCAAAGGGATATTACAAGAATAAAAAAGGGCGTGCCGACCTCTTCTTTGGAAGAAGCCGTTAGACTGATTGAAGATTATGAATAGCAGTTTATCAATTTAATATTCTGATATTAAAAGTGCATCGAATCTTTTTATTAATCAAAGCAATAATAAGTTTTTTAAAAGCTGTTATCATACTTAAACCTTAAAATTATGTTAATAACAATAACAGCAACTAAACAAATGCATCCCTTAAAGAAACAAACTTTAAAGGATGCATTTTTTATATTTTAAAATGTGAAATCAGCGTTTTGAAAGAACTTCTTTTTCATATTTCCTTACTTCGCAAAGCCACTCGGTTCCTACAGGAACACCGTTCTTTTCGCAGAAATAATCCCAAACCGCGCCAAACGGATAGGTCTTATATTCCTCTGTCAAAGCCAAACGAGAAGTATAATCAAAATCAAGTTCAAGCTTTTTCAGTTCGTCTGTCGGTTCAAGCATTGCACGGAGCAAAGCCTTTTGCATATTTCTTGTGCCTATTACCCATGCCGCTATTCTGTTAATGCTTGCGTCAAAGAAATCAAGGCCAATATGTGTTCTTTCAATAAGATTGGTTCTTACAAGCGAATTTGCAATAGCAAGCAATTCATCATCCAAAATTACAACATGGTCGCTGTCCCAGCGTACAGGACGGCTTACATGCAATAATAATTCATCGGTAAAGAGTAACACCGATGGTATTTTATCGGATATTACCTCTGTCGGATGAAAATGCCCGGCATCAAGACAATACATTTTGTTTCTTGAAACGGCGTATCCCATGCAGAATTCATTTGAACCTACGGTATAGCTTTCGGCACCGATACCGAAGACCTTGCTTTCAATAGCGTCTTTTGTATATTTTTCATCATACTTGTCTGCAAAAACTTCATCCAAAGCGGTCATCATACGGTAACGCGGAGCTTCCCTGTCTATAGGGTTGTCCTTATATCCATCAGGGAACCAAAAGTTGGTAACGGAAGTTTCGCCTAATTCTTTTCCGAAATATGCAGAAATCTTACGGCACTGTTTACAGTGGCGGATCCAGAAGTTTCTTATCTCAGGGTCGGCGCTGCTTATTGTAAAGCCGCTGTCCGCCATAGGATGGCTGAAGCAGGTGGGATTAAAATCAAGTCCTGTGCCGATTTTCTTTGCCCATTCAACCCATTTTTCAAAATGAACAGGTTCAAGAGCGTCAAGATCAACCTTTTCATCAGTGTCCGCATAAATTGCATGAAGGTTAAGCTTTTGGCGACCCGGGATAAGTGACATTGCCTTTTCAATATCGGCTCTGAGCTCATCCGCAGTAGTTGCTTTTCCCGGATAATTACCGGTTGTCTGAATACCTCCGGTAAGTTCAACATCCTTGAACAAAAAGCCGTTAACATCATCGCCCTGCCAGCAGTGCATTGAAATAACGCATTTTTGCAAACGATCCAGAACCTTATCGGTATCAACCCCGATTTCGGCGTATTTTTCTTTTGCTAACAGATATGCCTTTTCCGTTTTCATTGTTCTTTCTCCCAACTGATAATAATATTGAATATAGACAATTATAACAAGTAAATTTCCTTAATTGTCCAAACTATACAGTTTAAAAGAATTATAACATATCTGTTTTAAAATGTCTATCACTTAAAATGATTTTTCTCCCAAATTATTTTATCAACGCTGTTTATAAAATAATCCACTTCTCTTTCGGTATTAAACAAACCGGTACTTACCCTTATTGTACCGTCGCTTATAGTTCCGATCCTTTTATGCACAAGCGGAGCGCAATGCAGTCCCGGCCTTACGGCGATATTATATTTTTCGTTTAAAATATCCGCTGCCTCTGCAGAAGAAATTCCTTTTATATTGAATGACAAAACAGGAACATACATATTCATTTTAGGCATAGGAGTATAAAAAGATATTCCCTTTAGTCTTAAAAGTCCGCTGTAAATCTTTTTTGTCAGCGATAGCTCGTGCTCGTATATTTTGCTTATTCCCTTTGAATTTACAAAAGATATTCCTTCGGATATTCCCGCAATGCCCGGTAAATTTAAAGTGCCGCTTTCAAGTCTTTCCGGAAGTTCCAAAGGCTGACTGGCAAGCACCGACAAAACTCCGGTGCCGCCTTCTATAATTGTGTTTTTAATGTTTTTCTTTGATATAATGATACCGCATCCCATTGGTGCATAAAGTCCCTTATGCGGCGCCAGACATAAAATATCAATATTCATTTTTTTCATATCAATCGGTAATACGCCGCCGCTTTGTGCCGCGTCAACAATAAATGTTATATTTTTTTCTTTGCAAAGCCTGCCGATATGCTCAATAGGCATAATTTCACCGGTGACATTTGAGGCATGTATACACACAATGGCTTTGGTTTTTTCGGTTATCAGCCTCTCAAATGATCTAACTGTCGCCATTG
>CAKSDA010000043.1 GCA_934444895.1 uncultured Eubacteriales bacterium
ATGTCGGAATATCAAAAACATATAAAGATTATCTTGTTAAAAAACAGGGTATGACCAAATCGGAAGACAACAGTCTGCTTACTTTAAAAATTATCGGAAGCTATATAGAAGATGATTTAGTTGTAGGGCTTCCCAAAAAGAAAAGCGTTGCCCTTACAACTTATAAACAGGCAGAGGAAATTTTAACCGAAGTAAATACAGTTACCGGCGGAGACATGATAGTTGATATGTATGGATACGGCGAAGGCGGTATCAATGCTACAAAGCTTGCCGGTAATTACAAGCTTACGGGAGCAACCGGAAATGAAAAAGCACTTAAAAACTTTGTAGATTTCACAAATAAAATGTCGGTTAAAACATTCTTTAACTTTGATGTAATAACCTATGTTAAAAACGGAGCCGGATACAACATTACAAATGATTCCGCAACCAGTATTATAGGAACATCGGCACCATATAGGCAGTTCTGGTTTAATACCGGAGCTCGTTACGGAAAATCTGACGGCGGTGTTGTAGCAGTTATGCTCTCTCGCAATAAGGTTCCCGGTGCTGTCAAAAAGGCAGTTAAACTAACCGATAAATACGGTATAAACGGCATCGCGTTTAATACACTTGGTTCAATGACATATTCGGACTTCAGAAAGAGCAGTGAAAACAAAACCCATGCTCTTAAAAACAATTTCGGAAAAGAAGTTGCCGACACAATAAACAATACCAAACAGAGCAAAAAAACAGTACTTATCGATGGGGCAATGTCATTTGCGGCAGCTGCGGCAGATATAATTACTTCCTGCCCTACCGATTCTCAGGAGGAACTCATTTTCGACGAAAATGTTCCGCTTTATCAGATAGTTTTCCAGGGTACAAAATCAAACAGCGTTTCACCTATAAATTTGGCGATTAACGAACGCAAACAATTCTTAAAAGCAATGGAAACAGGAAGCGGCCTTTCATTTACACTTATAGGAAATTTTAACAACGAACTCAGAAAGCAATATATGAGAGGACTCAACAAGTCGGTTTATGCCGACAATAAAGAGTTAATCAAAACCTATGTAAACGAAAGTAAAGATTATCTTAAAAAGGTTTCCGGCGCTTCAATTACCGCTCATAAAAATATTACGGCGGATGTAACAAAAACGGTCTTTGACAACGGCGTTACGGTTTATGTCAATTATGGCAGCCGAGACTATGTGTCGGATATCGGAACTGTAAAAGCTCAGAGCTTTTTATCAAAGTAGGGGGGATTTGAATGAACAGTAACGAACAGAACAATTTAAATAATCAAACTCCCGAAAACAATCAACAGCCTCAAAAAACCATGAAACAGATTTTAAAAGAGGAAAAGGCTGAGGCAAAGGCAAAAAAACGTGCGGCAAAACTTAAGAAAAAGCAAAAAGTTCTTACCGATTCAAGCGGAAACATAATACCTGATTTGGATGTTAAACATGTAAAAGGTATTGAATCAAAGAAAAGCTTTTACGGCCGTATGTTTGTTCTGCCGTGGGAAATAGGAATGTTGCTTTTCTTCATTATTCCTTTAATCCAATCCCTGCTTTACTCTTTCAGCTATGTTGAACCTAATCCGGGCGAACTGACAAAGGAATTTGTAGGTCTTGATAATTATCGCTACATATTCGTTGAGGACACAACCTTTGTTGACAACCTTATGGAATCCTTAAGTAAGTTTTTCACTTCGATGCCGATAGTAGTTATAACAAGTTTGATTTTGGCATTGGTACTTAACGGTAACTTTAAAGGCCGTACAATTTTCCGTGGAATCTTCTTTATTCCGGTAATTATCGCAAGCGGCGTTGTGTTAACACTTTTGTCAAATTCATACGGCGGCTTCGGCGCTATTATACAGCTTTCAACAAACTCTTCCGCCGACCAGAATAACCCGTATATGATGGTTGGTAATTCAGGTGGTATGGACTTCTCAACACTTCTTTTGTCATTGGATTTACCTGAGGATGTAACCACAACCATTTCAACAATCATTTCAAACATATTTAATAACATTTGGACCTGCGGTATACCGATAGTTTTGTTCTTAGCAGGACTTCAAACAATACCGGCTCAGCTTTATGAAGCATCTAATGTTGAAGGCGCAACAAAATGGGAAGAATTTTGGTACATTACCCTGCCCATGATTTCGCAAACTTTGCTTCTGGTTATTGTTTTCACACTTATCGAACTGCTTACACAGTCAACAAACCCGGTTGTTAAACAGGCGTATGACCAAATGCGAACGAATGTCAACTACTATGAAAGCGCCGCAATGCTGTGGGTATTCTTTGCGGTAATAGGCTTACTTATAGGACTTATAATTTTGCTTTATTCAAAGTTATGTCTTAAAAAATGGGAATAGGAGGATGAAAAATGAATATTAAAAACAATAAAATTCTTCCTTCCCTGAATAAGTATAAAATAAAAAATAAAGCGGTTGAAATCGGAGTAGGGATATTTAGATATGTATTCCTTATATCAGTAAGCTATGTAATACTTTACCCGCTGTTTGCAATGATTGCATACTCAATTCTTTCAAAAAGCGATATAGCTGACTCAAGCGTTATCTGGATTGCCAAAAATCCTACATTTGACAATTTTGTAATTTCCTACAAAGCATTGGATTATTTTAAATCACTTTTGAATACAATATTAGTAGGAGGAGTAAGCGCGTTTTTGGAAATTTTCTCATGCGCACTTGTTGCATACGGTTTGGCAAGGTTTAAATTCAAAGAAAACAAGCTTTTGTTTTCACTTGTTCTTTTAACAGCTATTGTTCCGGTGCAAATCATGGTTATCCCGCTTTTCATAAATTACAAGTATTTCGATTTTGCAGGCATTTTAACTTTGGTTTCAAAAATCATTGGCTCCGAAGAAGCCATTACATTGGATCTTATAGATACTCCCTTCACCTTCTGGCTGCCGTCTCTTCTCGGTGTAGGTTTCCGCTCAGGTATATGTATCTTCATATACAGGCAGTTCTTTATGGGACTTCCGAAAGAACTTGAAGAGGCCTCCTGGATCGACGGTGCAAGCCCGCTGAAAACATTTTTGAAGGTTGTTATTCCTTCTTCCGGGGTTGTGTTCCTTACAGTAACAATATTTGCAGTTATTTGGCACTGGAATGAGTATTATCAATCGGTAATCTTCTTTACATCAAACTTCCCGCTGGCCGTTCGGCTTTCCGATATTGTCAGTCTTGTTGAGCAATACGGGGTTAATAAAGCGTATGCGGCAAGCTATGTATGCGCGGCATGCCTTATGTTCATAACACCGGTTTTGATAATGTTCTTATTCTTGCAAAAAAAGTTTATTCAGAGTATTGACAAAGTTGGTATTGTAGGATAAAATGAAGTTGTAAAAAATGTACTGTTATAGTTTCATTTTTTAGATATTTTTAATCAAATTAACCAAATGGAGGTAAAACAAATGAAAGCAGCAAAACGGTTTTTAAGCATTATTGCACTTCTTATGGCTGTTACGCTTCTTTTCTCTGCTTGCAACAACGGCAGCAGCAAAGATAAGAAGGATGATAAAGCCAATGCATCCGATGTTGCCGATGGTGATAACGCTGATGGCGATAATACCGATGGTGATAACGCCGACGGTGAAGATGCCGACGGTGATAGCACTGCTAGTGGCAAAACAACAAGTAAGAAGGGCTCTAAAAACTCAAAATCAAGCAAAAAATCCGGTACATCCGCATCCTCTGGCAAAACAACATGGGATAAGGATATCTACGGTTCAATGCCTGATTCAGTAAAGAAAAAAGAAGTTCACATCCTTATGTGGAGAAACTTTACTAAAACTGAAAAAGCTCTTGTTGACGCTTACCAAAAGAAAACAGGTGTAAAGGTTCGTCTTACAATGACAACCGAGCATGATTATGCAACTAAACTTGTTTCTCTTATCAGTGCTAAAGATTCTCCTGATGTTGTAATGCTTTCTTCAACCACCTTCCCGGGCGTTGCAGTTAAGTCACTTAAAACACTTGACGCTAAGAAATTCCGCCTGGACGATGCTTGCTGGAGCAAAACACATATGGATCCATACCGCATCAACGGCAAATACATGAGCGTTGCTATTGCAGGTTCATGGAGCTGTGAAGATCTTAACTATGTAACATACTACAACACTAAGGTTTTGAAAGACGCAGGTATTACCGTAATGCCTTATACACTTTACAAACAGGGCAAATGGGATTGGGCAAAACAAAAAGAATATGCTACTAAGATTGCAAGCCGCGGCAAGGCAGCCGGTCTCGGACTTCAGACATATGACTTGTTCATGCTCTCTGCAGGCGCAGACTTCTGCTCATACGACGGTAAACAGTTCACAAACAACATCAGTTCTCTTAACGGTAACTCAACACTTATTAAAGCTTGGACCACCCTTACAGATATGAGACAGGCCGGCCTCACAGCCAAGTTCGACTTCCAGGGTCTTCCGAAAGGAACAGCCGGTATGATGTCCGCTATTTCTTACGGTCTCTATAAAGACGGCGATTGGTTCAAAGCATCCGATGTTAACGATAAGAGCGGTCTTGTTGAAGCAGTTCCTATGGCAGGTCCTTCCGCAAGCACATCTTACACACCTCTTGCACCTAAAACTTGGGGCGTTGCAAAGGGTTCCGATAACGTTGAAGGCGCAGCATACTTCCTCCGTTACTGGCTTGACCCCAGCAACTGCAACATGGCTTCAACATTCTATACCAAACAGTTTAAAGAAGTATTTGACAAGGTAACCGCAAAAGGTTCTAAGAGAAAAGTTGTAGTATCCTCCGGTGCTATCGACTATGTAAGAAGTTGGAAATACGATACAATTTGTACCGAAATTTACAACTCTTCAACTCAGAACGTTCTTTCTAAGGTTAACAGCGTAAAGAACGATATCGACCTCAGCATTAAGCAGGCTAATAAAGGTCTGTCCAGAATTAAATAATTTAACAAATTATTTAAAACGACTGGTTGTTTATTATGTTTGACACAATATAAATAAACACTTCCCATGGAACATAATACGGAAATTGTACTATTTGTTCCATGGGAAATTGGTCGTATATGATTCATTCGCTAAATTCTTCTATATTTCGACAAAAGTCGATTAAATTCCGTAAAAGGGGGAGCTTACAAGGTGAAAAGAAAACTGGTTTCAATGTTGCTCGTTATCACCTTAATGGCTGTTTGCGTTTCGGTTGCAATTCCGAGTTCAACCGTCAGTGCTGAAACCAACCTTATAACAAACGGTAATTTTACTGATCTTAACAGCAGTAATATGCCAAAAGGCTGGGTATTCACATGGGGCGACTGGGCAGGTATAATTGACAACAATACAAAAACGCCGTTAAACGATACCGCAATGGAAATTAAATATGTCGGAACCTCAAAAGGTAACGGTTATTTAAGTTCTCCGGTTGTTAATATCGAAAAAAATACCGAGTACACATTCGAATTTTATGTTAAACAAATGGCCGGTAATAAAATGTCTATCGGCTTGTTTGAACCTGATTACATCGATAGAAACGGCGTTTTGCAAAACATGGCCGTTCTTACCGAAGGTGTAAACACATACACATATAGTTACAGCACGGGCAGCACCCGCGTTATAAGGGAAGATATTGATCATACCTTCTTCCTTAATGATAATAAACTTGCTTCCGGAAAATCTTCAATGATCAACATTAACGGTTGCCTCACAACAGATTATCCGGAACAAACAAAAATAGGCAATTGGGAAAAAATCACATATACCTTTTCTACCGGAAACTTTACAAGACATACCGCAAAGGCAAGTCTTGGATTTAGATTCTTCGGTTCAGATGGTTATGATGTGTTTGTAGGCAGCTTTAAATGTACTGCAAAAAAACTTCCTACAAAATATGTTCCCGCAAGCAATGACGCTAACCTCGGCGGTGTTGAACCGGCTGAAGGTCTTAACCTTAATGTTGGTGAAGAACTTTCCTACACTGCGGTTCCCAACGGTTCAAATGAATTTTTGGGCTGGTCTAAGGACGGCGGCGCAACATACTTCTCCACCGATCCGGAACTCACATTCGTTTGCGAAAGTGAAACACCTCCTAACTATACTGCTTGCTTTAAGCAAAAGGGCACGACCCTTACAAATGCCGGCTTTGAAAATTATGCTGTAGATCAGTACCTTATTAAGGGCGGCGCATATCTCACAGTACATGATCCCGATTGGGAATTTTCAACAATGTTTAACACAAACGGCGGTGAAAACTGGCAGAACGCCAAGGTAACCGACGCTAAGTCTCACTTTGGTGAAAAGTCACTCAGAATAGACAGTATGTATTCATACATGGGCCGTAATGTAACAGGTCTTGATAAGAATACAAACTATACTGCTTCCTTCTATATGTGGCTTGAAAAGCCACTTTCCGGAAGCCGTCGCCAGATCAAACATGTTATCGTGCTTCCTAAGGGATATCAAGGACCTGAATGGTCTATTCCCGGTAAAAACAGCGGAAGAGTTCCTGCCTCTAAATATTTGGGCGTAACTTCTTCTGCAATAAACGGTACTGAAAGTTGGCAGAAGGTTTCTGTTGATTTCAACACAAAGGATAATACCGATGTTACAATTTGGCTTCAATACCAAGACGGCGGCGTTCTTTATATAGACGATTTTGCCGTAACAACCCCTCCTGTTACTGTCGGCGCTAAAGCAGGCAGAGGCGGTGAAGTTTCACGCTCCACAGCCGGTGAGGTTGAAAAGGGAACAGAGGTTACACTTACTGCTTCTCCGTATACCGGAAACACATTTGTAGGTTGGTTTGACAGTGAAGGCAGCTGCGTTTCTACAGACGCTGTTTACAAATTTACCGCAATTGAAAATGTTGACTTAACAGCAAGGTTCTCCGGCGATAACGGCGGATATACCGATCTCCTTGCAGAAAAAGGCTATGACGGAACTTTTGAATCCGGAACAGTTGACGGTTGGTCGGTTTGGCACCACGAACTGGACGGCTCATGGTGTAAGTTTAAGAAAACTAACAGAGACGCTTACGAGGGTAAATACTCCCTGCTTGCAGACTCTCTCTGGCAGAATTCTTATTTAGAACTTGACAATCTTGAAAAGAATACCGACTATCACTTCTCCATTTATATGAAAATGGAAGATACGGTAAATACGGCTTCTTCAAAGAAAACATGGACTCCTACAATAGGAATATTCACTACTAATAAATCCGGTCCGGATTATCATAATAATGCGCTCGGTTCTTTCAATGCAACTTTGGATGACAGATTACAGCAGTTCCACCATGTTGCAAACGGCGGTTGGACCAGAGTTGACCTCTTCTTCAACACAAGAGATTACACAAAACTCTACTTCACTTATTTCTTCCGCGAAGATGCCAATCCGTCATCTACAATGTTACTTGATAACATTTCACTTGAAAGATATGACGCAAATAAAGATTTGGTTAACGGCAATTTTGAAAACGGCACAAATGGCTGGATAGGATATACCGGAAACGAAGCCCAGGCAGGCGGAAACGTTGCTAAGCTGGACGGAACCGGAAAGTTCATTTATCAGTCATTGTCATTTGATGTTAACAGCAAATACACCGTTAAATTCAGAGCAAAGGGCAAGGTTCAGGCAGGTGTAATAAGCACCGAAAAGCATGCTCCTACTCCTTCTAACTGGATATCTTCCGTTTCCGGAATAAATACCGATTCCGCAGATTGGCAGAACTACGAATTCACATTTATACCTGACCTTATAAAAGGCGGAAATCTTTCCTTCGCAAGCCTTGATGGCATTGCATATGTTGACGACATTACGGTAACAAAAAGCGGCGATGTTTCAGATTCTGTTATTGAAAAGATTGACTTTGAATCCGATAGATTCGCTATAAAATCAAGCAACAAAAACAGGTTTGAAATCTATACCGCAACCGGCGCTGATGACAAAAATGTATACGAAGGAAATAAATCTCTCCACTTTAAATACAGCAGTTCCTATAAGGATAGAACCTTCACATTCCAGGAAGAGTATATGAACTTCCAGATTAAGCGTAACACAAATTATGAGTTAAGCTTTAAGTATAAGATAGCAGGCGGAAACAACGGCGGAAAGGTTTACTTTACCCCGGATGTAAGTGAATATCTGTGTACCGATACCGGATTTGAGAAATCAGCTTCGGATGACGGTTGGCATACTGTAACTTACAATATTTATCTGCCGTTCACCTATCGCTATACAGGCGAATATTTGGGCAATATGGAATCCTTCAATAACAACCTGCCGTTTGCATTGCTTTCACCGGCACTCGCCAGCGTTGCAGGCTCAACACAGAGCGATTTCTATGTTGACGATATTCAGTTTAAGGCAGCTTCGCCCAGACTTATAGATACTTCTAAAGAGAGCGAAAAAACACTTTATTGCGAAAACCTTTACAACAGAATTGCCAACGGCAGCTTTGAGGATGCAATAAACAATTCCAATTTCGGAACACTTCCTTCAACCGCTAAGGTTATCTCCGGTAGCGATTCACAAATGGGCAAGAAGCATCTGCAACTTTCCGCAGGAACAAAAATTGTTGTACCGGTTAAACTCTATGCCGGCATGGAATACTATTTTGCCGCGTCCGTAATGAAGGAAATCGGCGGCGCCGGTTATGTAGGTCTTTCGGCTGACAAGAACCTTACAAAATGGTTCAAGGGCGATGACGGATCTGTTTCGAAGATCGATGCAAAAACAACTGCATGGAATCGCGATTCGTTCAAGTTCGCAGCTCCGTTTGACGGTACGGTTTACCTATCAATAGTATGTACTTCCGGAAAGATTGATGTTGACGGTTTGATGCTCTTTAAGAAAGAGTACAAATATTCAACAGATCCTAACGATTACACCGATTATAAACCTTACGATTATAACGCAACTAAATCTCAAACATGCGTTGTTAACGGCGGCTTTGGTAAACAACCGTATTATGTTGATCAGAGTGGTCTGACAATTGATGTTGATTCAGCCGATGTTACGAATGACACAGTTTATGATACAACAAACGGTGAATATGTAGAAACTACACCGCAAACAGGTGATCTCTCCTTAATTCCCGTTATATCTGTTCTGCTTTCTACAATGGCTATTGCAACCCTCTTAATTATTTCAAAGAGAAAGGAAGGTGCAAGTGCTGATGAAAAATAAAAACCTGATGAAACTTCTCTGCTTATTTTTAAGCTTGGCTATGGTTTTTTCACTTCTCACCGGTTGTAAAAAACAGGGCTCCAATGATGATGACGACCAAAATGATACAACAGATACAGAAGTAATCGATTCTGATGATGACGACGATATTGATGATGAAGATGATATCGACGATGAAGATGATATCGATGACGAAGAAGACTGGGAAGATGAAGAGGACTGGGAAGACGAAGAAGATGATGAAGAAGATTGGGAAGACGAAGAAGATGAAGACGACAGCGACGAGGAAGAAGAAGTCGTTTACTATCCGCTTCATGTTTACAACTCTCAGGCTCCTTTAAGCACCAATTACAAAGGCATGAACGCTACGGTTTGGCACTGGTACAACTATGATAAATCAGATAAAACCGGTCGTTACTATACCGACGAAATGGAACAAATAGAACTTAACCGTTTGACGGATACCGGTATTCGCTATGTTCGTACGCGTTTTGCAACAACAGATTACTGGGATGCTGATAACAACAGGTTCACATACAATGTTCCGCGTTTCGACTATTTCTGTCAATACGCAAAGGACTTGCAGGACCGCAAAATCAATATTATTCTGACATTCGGTTGGGACTTTTCCAACTTCATAATGAAGAACGATGGTTCCGGTATGAAGGAAGCCCCTTACCTTCTCGGTAACGGTAATGATATCTACGGCGAAAGCGTTGGATATGACTTTACCGGTATGACTGCAGAACAACAGAGACTTGCTAAGGTAGGCCTCAGGTTTGGCCACTTCTATGCTGAAACACTAAAGCAGCTGCGCGCAAGAGGTATTAACAATGTATCCCACTTGTTATACTTTGTTGAACCTTCGGCAGTATGGCTTCAGGGTGCAGACAAAATGGCAGGCACTCCTTATTACGACGCAGGTCCTGAAGCAGACGAATATCTGCTTACCTGCCAGTATATGAAGAAAAAGCTTGTTCAGGAAAATAATATTGCTGCAACAGTTAAGCATTTAGGTCCTAACCAGGGTACCCTTGAAAGTGGTAACGGTTTGCTTAAGTATATTCTTGATAAAGACCCCGGTCTTTTCGATGTACTTTCATCTCACTATTATCCGAAGGCTTCTGATGAAACATCATCAATTTGGTATGACTTAACAGACGATGTTTTCGGTCAGTTTATGGACACTTATAATGCCCGCGCACCGAAAAACACCGAATTCTGGCTTGATGAATATTCACTTTCATACTGGGATAAATATCCTAAGGATGAATCTGTAATAAACAACAGATATATGGGTAATGCTTCACTTGGCCTTTATACTGTAGTTGGCGCCCTTGTTGCACAGCAAAAAGGTGTTGCCAATGTACACTCATGGCAGCTTATAGACCAGTATTGGAACGACAATACTTCTACCGGCGGCGAATTCTTCCTTGGAATTCACTATACCGGAATGGCACCGTCACTTTACACCTCTTCGGTTCCGAGAGCTCAGTACTACTTCCACAATTTGTTTACTAAGTATACCAGCAGCATTAATGGTAAATCTTATAAAACAAATATTGATGAGAATATGGATCTCTATATCGGTTACTCCGAACAGGATGACGGTAGTTCAACGGTTGTTGTTGTGAACGGATCGGTTGATGAAGGTTACTTCACAGTTGATTTTGAAAAGGCACTGGGCAAAACTTTGTATAGACATGTTTTGTCGGTTGGTGAATTAAAATTAACTCCTGCAGCCAAAACTCCGGAAGCAGATAAAACATTTGTTAATGTTGGCAACAAGTTCGTTGACAATGTACCCGGTGCTTCTGTAGTAGTATACACATCCAAAAAAGGCTGATATAGCCTAAAAACAATCGTATAAACAGTTATTAAGGCTATGTAATGTAATCTGCATAATTTAGTTTATATAATAAAAAAGCGGAGGAAGTTTTACTTCCTCCGCTTTCATTTTACTTTCAAGCTATATAGTGATATAATATGGTCGTGAGGTGGCAGAATGACAATAATTAAAAAAGATGAATATGTATTTAATACCCATATTGAAAAAACCCAAAAATACTATGAAACTCATTCTGTTTGCGACTGTGCATATTGTCGTAATTACTATATTTAGGCAAAAAATAAACTCCCAAAATTGGCTGCTTTCTTAACAGAATTTGGAATTGATATTTCGAAACCGGATGAAATATTTAGCGTTGAATCTGATGGCGACATACTATATATAAATGTTGATTATACTGTTAGCGGAAGTATTGAAGCAATGGGTGAATCTGAAACTAGTATATATGATAATTGCTTTGTGAGCATTATTTTTACCGATGGTTTTGCTTCTCCTAATGAACAAAGCGGAGAATATTTTACAATTTCCGTAATGCAAATCCAGCTCCCATGGGTACTTGATGAGCCGCTTGTTGAACCGGTAAAAAAGAAACTTGCAATCAAAAGTTTTTTCGAAAAATATTAAAAAGAAAATATTAAAAAGGTAGTGCAAAAAGGCTCTTCTTGATAATACAATAAGAGCCTTTTGTTGTGGACTTAAATAAAATGAAATTTATTCCCAATCTTTAAAAACATTGTTCATCATAGCATTTGCTAAAGACTTTCCTGCTTTCCACGAACAATTATCTGCATAATTTTTTCACTTTGTTCCACATTTCATCAAATGCGGTAATAGTCCTGATTATTATTTGTTTTCCTTTGCTGTATTGATAGAAGAAATCAAAATTCTTTTAACTTCTGTGCATTTATTGAGCAATGTTTTTTCGTTGTAATATCCGCTTTCTATAAGCAACTCTATCCAATATTCGCTTTCGGAACATTCCTTGAGAGCAATCTGAAGTTTGGCTATAAAATCGGCTTTACCGTGTGCATAGAAGGCTTCTCTGATATTAGCGCCGATACTTGTTCCGGAACGCAAAAACTGATTAATAAGCGCGCTTTCACATTTTACCGCTCTTAATTCTTTGCAAACTTGTATTACATCAAGCGCAAATGCTTTAGATTTTATCAATAACGGACTTTCGATCATAATAAACACACCTCACATATATTATATTTTCTATTAATAAAAAAAGCAAGGCAAAGCCTTGCAGAATACTTTTTCACTTTTCACTATTACTTATTACTTCCAAAGTCACAAAGGCGTTTTTTAGTGAAGAGTGAATAGTGAATAGGTAAAAGTTAAAGTCCCAAAGACTTACGCCTTTGGGACTTTGTGACTGCGCGACGAAATCGCGCAATATGTAACCGATGTGTGTCTACACTCCGCGCAGCACTTATTATATTATAAAATTAAGTAAACCAAGTGATATGCCGAGCCTTGCTCGGCGTGATATTTTTAGCCATAGGCAAAAGCGATATTGTTCGATAAAGTTCACAGTGATATTATATTTGCCCTTAAACTGCCAAAAGCAATATCACTCGCCGTAAGGCTAATAAAACTGAAAAGCAAGGCAAAGCCTTGCAGAATACTTTTTCACTTTTCACTATTACTTATTACTTCCAAAGTCACAAAGGCGTT
>CAKSDA010000044.1 GCA_934444895.1 uncultured Eubacteriales bacterium
GCCATAATGGCTGCGCCGCTTATAAAAACTCATTAGATTTTATTACAAAGGCAGTAAACGGCGGTCAAGCAAAACCGTAACGGGTTTACCGAGTATTTTAACAAACGACATGTAAAAAATTAGCGTTTAAAAAACAGATTCGGATTTATCCCTGTTTGCCTAAATCTTAAAGAAAAATCATTTTGGAAATAAGAAGCCCGACCGTCCCGGGAAGTCCTAAGGCAAGGCTTATACCCACGCTTATTTTGTTCACGGGAATATAAATCCCGGTAAATACAGTTGTAAGATTAACTGCTGTAATTCCAAGTATTCCCAAAGCGGAATAAACAAAAATTGTTCTCAATGGTTTTTTTGTTTTTGCAGCCAAAATAATATATACAAAGCAGTATATAACAGAAAAAACTATTAAACAAATTTTAATCATAAAATCCCCACCAAAAACAATATGCGATATGGCCATTCACCTTGTGTTGCAGCCTATGCGGACAAATTGTTTTCGTCCCTATAGGTTGCAACACTTGTATGACTATCATATATTATTTTATGTTGTGGGGTTTTTAAATATTACCATCATGATTTTCGTCGTACTCATTTACAATTGAGGCTATTTCCTCTAATGAAGACATCTCGCTTAAAAGCCGGAGCATCGTGCCTTTTGAAACGCTTTTGGGTATTCCCAGCTTTTTTAAAACAAACTCCCGTTTTGCTTTGCTGTTATCACAACCGGAGATTTTAAGCTCTACAAGATCTCTTGTTGTGATGCTTTTATGTTTTTTGCTTGAAGGCAGTTCTAAATTTTTAAATGCGTTTAAAATAATGTCTTTATCAATACCCTCAACCCCTAAAAGCCCGGATGCAGAACCAACCTTTTTACGTGATTCCTTTCCCTTAGTTTCAGGCAGTACTATGTGTATGATTTTATCGTCGCCTATTATGTTTTTTAAATATGACCTTATCATACTTCCGGCGCTGTCGCTATCGGTTAAAACTATTATTCCGTCCTTGCTTATTTTTTTAAGAAATTCCTTTTTTTCTTTGTCCTTAAATATACGAAATCCATCGGTTGTTATAACAGCAGCATCTATAATGGAATCCAGCTTTATTTTGTCATATTTACCCTCAACAATTATCGGCAGGTCTATTTTAAGCATAATTATCCTCTCGCGGAAATTTTCATAATTCTTATTATGAGCTTTTCCAGTTCCGTTCTGGAACCACCGGCATCTCCGCCGGATTTACTTTTTATTTCGGCATTGCTTTTAAGCAGCAGCTGTGAAATACGGCATATTTGGGATTCACTTATTCTTGCCGCGTCTCTTGCAGCCTTTGTAAGAACGAAGGCGCGATTCGGCGCATATCCAAAGGTTTTTGCCAAATTTTCTGGTTTAATTCCTGCAGGAGATGCCGATTTAACCCTGAAAATATCTGTATAAGCAGAGCATATAAGAGAATATATTTCAACAGGAGATATTCCCATAAGTAAAAGATCATTTAAGAGAAGCAACGCTTCCTTTTCCCTGCCCTGCAGAATAAATCTTGACATATCATATACCGAAGCTTCAACCGTTCTAACGCAAATTCTGTCAATATCTTTGCAGGTTGCCACTGCATTTTGCCCCAAGGAAAAAGACAGCTTTTCCAATTCATTTATTAGAATGTTAAGGTCATCGGAGCAAACCGAAACCATGTATCTGGCGGTCTGATTGTCAAGGGTTATCCCCCTCTTTTTTGCTCCTGCAGACAGCATTTTTGCAAGCTCCGACTCGGTTTTGTGATTGAATTCGCAAACAATACCGCCTGCCGATTCAACAGCCTTTGAAAGTTTTTTATATCTGTCGGATTTTTTTGGATTAATGCTAAGCACATCGTAATATAAAACAAGCGTATTATTTTCCGGAGCGTCGGTTACTATTTCACACAGTTTTTTAAAAATGCTGATATTACAACCTTCAAAATCAAAATTCGAAACCGAAACGCAAATTCTGCCCCCGGTAAAGGAAAACTGAAAAAGGCTGTTATAAATCTGTTCCATATCGGTGTTTTCACTTAGTCTGAAAAGATTAAGTTCCTCATTGCCGTCCACGCTTTTTTTCTCAATAACACCGGCATAGTGCTTAACAAGATAACAGTCGCTTCCGGTTATAAGATATACCTTGTGGAATTTTTTTCTTGCAATAAAGTTTTTCAGTTCTGCTTCGCTCGTCACGGTTTCTCACCTCTTATTAAAAAGAATAATCAATGTTTTTTTCGGTTTTATAAATCCTGTCTTTATAAACGGTGGTAATATTAAGATTATAATTGTCTTCTCCGCTTAAAATAAATGTATTTGCTTTTTCGTATTTAAAACTTTCATTGTTTTTGCCGCCTATAACTGTCACCGCACTCTTCCCCGTTATAGTCTTTTCAAGTTCCGAAAATCTTGAAGTTGATGAAACAATAACGATAGAGTGGTCGGCACTGTTAATTACTGTTCCTGCGCCTGAAATACCATGGATATTCAAACTGTTTGACAGTTTAAAGTCGAATGATTTTTCATATTCATGAAAATTGTCATTTGAAATATATTTTATTTTTTCATAATACTTACTTTCGGTGTCCGCAGGGAAAATAACATTCTTTACATTGCATAAATGCTCAAGTTTTGATGTGCCGGCCGCAAACTGCTTTGAAAGATCCGGCAGAATAAGATAATCAATTTTACTTTTTCCCAGTTTAAAAATATAGTTTTTAATCTTATATGCGTCGTTTTCATTATCTCCGGATCCCACTACGATTATTTTACCCTCACAGTAAATAACCGCCGCGCTTCCCTTTCCGGCATCAGGCACATATAAATGATTTTTATATGTGGTATTATCAATAACAACAACCGAAACCACAGACAATGCTGCAAGTAAAATCGATATAATTTTAGAAATTTTAATCCCTTTAGCATTTCTCATTACATATATCCCAAAAACGATATATACAAATATCGCTGCCAAAATCAGTGCAACGGGAATTATGCACCATATATTAAGCGGAACAACAGCTCCGGATATTCCTCCTAAAAGATTTACAACACCGGTAAAATATCTTACAAGCAAGCACAGCACCGTAAGCGGCAGTGCGTAAATGCACTGAAATGCCGCAGACAACAAAAGCAAAGGCACAGTCAGTATACTGAGTGCGAGGATTGCCGTTACCGCATATCCGGCAAGAATGTTTGTAAGCGGCGCAATTACCGAAACATATCCGAAAACTATTACCGAAACCGGAAGGGTAAACACTGTAGCTGAGATTGTTTGGCAAAGTGCAAGAATAACAGGTTTTATAATAAATCCTTTTATCTTATACCTTGCGAGCAATGCGTTAAAGAAACTCACAAGTACCGGGCAAAGGAACAAAAGTCCGAATGTTGACAGCAGCGACAGCATAAGCGCAATGTTACCGGCAGAAAATGGATTTAAAAAGAATATTATTACCATAGCAGCGCCAAGCGAATTGAGAGAATCCGGTTTTAAAAACAGAAAATCTCCAAGGGCAATAAGAAAATATGTAAGTCCCGCTCTCATAATAGAGGGAGTAAATCCGCATATTGTCGAAACTGCAAACACCAAAGCCATTAAAAGCAAAGATGACGCTTTTCTGGAAACTCTGAATTTTCTGAATATAATATCAAATATTTGAAACAGGATTCCAAGATGCATACCGGAAACAACAAGCATATGACTGACTCCGGATGCCTTTGCATTTTGGTTGAGCTCGTCGCTCAGCTTCATGCGGTCGCCCAAAAGCAGTGCCGAAATAACGGTGGAATCATTGTAATTCACTTTACTGTAAATAAGATTGTTGACCTTTGATCTGAAATCATACAAAAACGCATAAAAAGGTCTGTTTTTACCTATAAATCCATTGTATTTTTCAAGTCGGCCTGCAGAATATATTCCGGAAGATAAAGAAGAAACCCTATAGTCCTCTGTTTCGTTAAGGTCAGCGGTAAATGATATTTTATCAAAAATATTTGCGTTGATTTTGCTGATGTCGCTTATTCGAAATTTTACATTTTGCGGAACTCTTTTTGCATTGCCATTTAAAATCTTAACACTTTCGGATTTAATTTCATAAATAGTGTAATTATCCTTTACCTGAGGATAATTAACAACGGTGCCCACAATTTGGACACTGCAGCCTTCCAGTTTTTCACAGTCGGATACAACTCCGGTTCTTATATATGTACCGAAAACCGTAAAGACAAGGGTTAAAATAATTAAAAACCTAAGGCCGTTCACCGCAAGCTTCTTTTTAAATATTAAAGAAGCTGCCAAAAGCATGCACAGCATAATAATAACGGTATTTAAAACAAAAACGGGAGCATATAAAAGCAAAAAGGATACTCCCAGAATCGTTATCCCGGTATAAAATAAAACTCTTGACATATGAACTACTCAGGTCTTTCTTTGTGCAAATTTGCATACTTCCCACTCGGTATTGCAAGTGGGAAGCACTAATAAATCCAAACTTGTTTCAGGTTAATCTCATGTTGTTTTTAAGGCTGATATTAAGTTGTTTACAGTTTGGTTTTAAATTGAATTTGATTCGGCAAAAAATCCGCCGTGTTTAAAATTCCGGTTAAAATCTAGCCCGGAGGCCAGGCGAGCAGTCTTCCGCCGAGCATATGAAAATGGATATGTCCGACTGTCTGGCCGCCGTCTTTCCCGCAGTTATTTACAATTCTGAATCCGTCTTCAAGATTGTATTTTTCTGCGATTTTTGCGGCTGCTTCAAATATTGCCGCAATATATTTACTGTTTTTTTCGTTTATTTCAACAGTGGATCCTATATGCACTTTAGGAACTATTACCGCGTGAAAAGGCGCTTTAGGGTCAATATCCTTAAATGCCAGCAACATATCATCTTCATATACCTTTTCGCTCGGTATATCTCCGTTAATAATTTTACAGAACAAACAATCCAACGATTTCATCTCCTTTATAAATTATTTCTTTTACAGCTGTTTATTTATAAACTGTTTCCGCTTAAAACTGTTCCCTTTATAAACTATCTTTGTAAATTACTTTATAAGTTATTTAACAAGATCTTTTACAATAGCAACTGCTTCTTCTGCCTTTTCAGCATTTTTGCCGCCTGCCATTGCCGTATCAGGGCGCCCGCCGCCGTTTCCTCCGGCAACCTTCGCAACCTCTCTTACAATATTACCTGCATGGCATCCTCTTTTTATTGCGGCTTTTCCGCAAGCAGAAGCAAAGGTCAATTTTCCCTCGTTTAACACTGCGATTACAATAACCGCGTCTTCACATTTCTCCTTTATTGTATCGCAAAGGGTACGGGCAGAATTAACATCCATATCCTTTAAAACTTTAGTAATAACCAAGGCCTTTTCGGTTTTTTCGGCGTTTTTAATAAGCTCATTTGCAATTCCCAAAGCAAGTTTACTTTCAAGGGATGATATAGTTCTGTCTTTTTCTTTAATCTCCAAAGTAAGCTGTTTTGCTCTTACGGCGATATCGTTAATGTTTGCAAGTTTCATTTCTTCGGCGGTTTTTGAAATAAGTTCCCTGTAACCGTCAATAAGTTCTAAAACTTCTTTGCCGGTAACTGCAACTATTCTGCGAACACCTGCGGCAACGGAGCTTTCTGAAATTATTTTAAATAATCCGATTTTTGAAGTATTGTTTACATGTGTACCGCCGCAAAATTCAACGGAAAAATCGTCTGCAGATACAACCCTTACAGTATCTCCGTATTTTTCTCCGAAAAGTGCCATTGCTCCCAGCTTTTCAGCTTCAGACTTAGGCATTTCTTTTGAAATAACTTCAACGCCGCTTAAAATATATTTGTTAACCAAATGTTCTATATTTTTAAGTTCATCCGCCGTAAGTGCTGAAAAATGAGTAAAGTCAAATCTAACTTCTTTTTCGTTAACCAGCTGGCCTGCCTGTTCAACATGATTTCCCAAAGTTTTGCGTAAAGCGGCCTGCAGCAAATGAGCAGCGGTATGATTACGCATTATTGCCATTCTTCGCGGTTTATCAACCTCTGCAATTACACTGTCGCCAACAGAAATAATTCCGCTTACGACCTCGCCGCTATGCATAAATATTCCGTTTTGATTTTTTGTAACTTCATTTACTTTGAAGGTGAAAGAGTCTGATTTTATTATACCGCTGTCACCAACCTGGCCGCCGCTTTCGCCGTAGAAAGGAGTTTTATCTAAAACCACAACTGCTTTTGCTCCCTGGCCTACAGAATCCACGCTTTCGCCTTCGCTTATAATATAGGACACTTTTCCATTATCGGTAAGCCTTTCATATCCTGAAAATTCTGTAGCCGACAGGCCTTCAAAAACATTGCTGTCGTCCTTCCAGGCATTGGTATCAGATACCTTTCTTGCGCTTCTTGCTCTTTCTTTCTGCTCATTCATTAATTTTTCAAATCCGGCCTCGTCAACCGAAATTCCCTTTTCAGAAAGAATATCCTTAGTAAGGTCAAGCGGGAAACCGTATGTATCATTAAGGCGGAAGGCATCCTCACCTGACAGCATGGTTTTTCCGGATTTTATAAACTCATTTAAAATACCGAGTCCCTGGTCGATGGTTTTTGCAAAACTCTGCTCCTCAACCTTTATAACTTTTTTAATAAGCGCTGATTTGTTCACAAGTTCAGGATAAGCGGTTTTGCTTTCGCCTATTACCGTATCAACAAGTTCCACAAGAAAAGGCTTTTCTATTCCAAGCAGTCTTCCGTGACGCGCCGCACGCCTAAGCAGGCGCCTTAAAACATATCCTCTGCCTTCGTTTGAAGGCATAACTCCGTCAGCTATCATAAAGCATGTGGATCTGATATGGTCTGTAATTACGCGCATTGAAATATCGCTTTTTTCATCGGATTTATAGTTAATACCGCATATCTTTGACAAATGTTTCATAATGTTTTGAATGGTATCAACTTCAAAAAGATTATCCACTCCCTGTGATATGCAGGCAAGTCTTTCAAGACCCATACCGGTATCAATATTGGGGTGTTCAAGCGGAGCGTAGTTGCCGTGTCCGTCAGAGTCAAACTGAGTGAAAACAAGGTTCCAGAATTCAACATAGCGATCACATTCGCATCCTACTCCACAATTAGGATTATCACAACCGTATTTTTCTCCGCGGTCGTAATATATTTCCGAGCAAGGACCGCACGGACCTGTACCATGCTCCCAGAAATTGTCCTCCTTGCCCATTCTTACAATGCGTTCCGGTGCAACCCCTACTTTTTTTGTCCAGATATCAAATGCTTCGTCGTCATCTTTATAAATAGTAACCCAGAGCTTGTCCACCGGCATTTTTAGAACCTCTGTGCAAAACTCCCAGGCCCAAGCGGTAGCCTCGTTTTTAAAGTAATCTCCAAAGGAAAAATTACCGAGCATTTCAAAGAATGTTCCGTGCCTTGCAGTTTTGCCCACTCGCTCAATATCCGGTGTGCGTATACATTTTTGACATGTTGTAACCCTTTTTTTCGGAGGAGTTACCTCTCCGGTAAAATATTTTTTCATCGGTGCCATACCTGAATTAATCAATAGCAGCGACTTATCATTATTAGGAACAAGAGAAAAGCTGTTAAGCCTTAAATGATCCTTGCTTTCGAAGAAAGAAAGATACTTTTCTCTTAAAGTATTAAGCGACATCCATTCCATACTAACACCTCTAACTAAATTTTCTCAACCGCGTCTGCCGTCTTTTCAAGCCAATCGCCTTCAAATAATTCAATAACGCCGCTGTCACAGATTTTTGCAAGTTCCGGCATAATCGGTATTTCGGCAACATTTTTGATATTGTTTTTCTCCGCCGTTTGCTTTATATTTCCTCCGCCGAAAATATAATGGCGTTTTTTACAGTCCGGACACTCAAAATACGACATATTCTGAACAAGACCTATTATAGGTATATTCATCATGTTTGCCATTTTAACCGCCTTGTCAACTATCATCTCCACAAGTTCCTGAGGAGAAGTAACAACAATTATTCCGTCAATCGGAAGGGACTGAAACACCGTAAGCGGAACATCACCCGTTCCGGGAGGCATATCCACAAACATGTAATCAACATCATCCCATATAACATCGGTCCAGAACTGTTTTACCGTGCCTGCTATAACCGGTCCGCGCCATACCACCGGGTCGGTTTCGTTTTCCAGCAAAAGGTTAACCGACATCATGCTGATTCCGGTTTTGGTTTTTACCGGAAAAATTCCCAGTTCATTGCCCCTTGCCTTTTCCTTTATTCCAAACGATTTTGGAATGGAAGGGCCGGTTATATCTGCGTCAAGTATTGCGGATTTAAAACCTCTTCTGTTCATTGTTACCGCCATCATAGAGGTAACAAGAGATTTTCCTACTCCGCCTTTGCCGCTTACAACCGCGATAACCTTTTTAATATGGCTTAGTTCATTCGGCTTTTCAATAAAACTTTCCGGATTGGCACGCTCGCCGCAGCTTTCCGAACAGGTTGAACAGTCATGTGTGCATTCTTCGCTCATCTTATCATTTCCTTTGCTTTGTTAATTGATTTACACCCAAAAGGACAAATTATCCGGCAAACAGTAATATCAGTTTTTGCGTTTTAAAAGGCCCTTAAACATTACTATTATATCCTTAAATTCGTTTGTTCTTGCGAATATTGCAAAATTTATTACATTAGGAACAATAAGGCATATTATTGCTCTTAAAATAATTTCTAAAATCAGATTATCGGTTTTTACAACCGAGTTTGCCAAAAAGCATGTTAAAACAGTTAATCCTGCGGTAATAGCGGCGTATATAAAATATTTTGCGTAATAAACTGCGGGATTTTGCTTCAAAATTTGCTTGTATACTATTATGGGCTGAGTCCAAAACGGGATAATAAGCATGCTTAAAACATTGGCCAGTATAAGCCCGTCAACACTGTTTGATATGCTTATAAATCCGATTGACATAACAATATTTATAACCGCTTCCGCAACTGCAAAATATCTGTCCGGACGGTAAAGACCCGCGCTGTCCTTAGCCATTAGTATTACGCGGCGAATTCCGAACACATAAAAGTAGCAAAGCAGAAGTATAACCGTTTTTTGCGGAAAAAGATTCGCAGGGTCAGACCCTATCCAAAACTTCATAAACGGCTGGATTAGCACTGCAACCGAAACGGTGCAAAATGAAATTACCGCATAATTGAAAAAGTAAAGCATATTGAATTTTCTATATATTACTTCCTTTTTTTCAACGGTCAGAATATTTCCGAAACTTGCCGTTATTCCACCAAAAACCTGGGTAATAAGCATTATAACCGTGTTTGTTATAAGCACATAATTTCCGTATATTCCGGCCTGAACGGTGCTTATCATACCGGAAATTATGGCGGAACCCGAAGCTGTAACGCTTACGCTTCCGATTTTATGGCAAAGCATGGCGCTCATGTTGTGCAAAAGAGATTTTCTTTCTTCGCCGCTTATCATCTCTTTGGTTTTAATCGCCGCAACTTCAGGATACATTTTATTGAATTTCCTGCCTATTAAAAATGCTCCTGTAAGGCGGCAGAAAATTTTTATAACAGCGTAAAGTATGAAGCTTTTTGTAAGATACAAAAATAAAACCTGAAGCAAAAGCGACATAAGGGATATTCCGGCGTCGTTTCTGTTTACGATATAATTGTTTTGATCTGCCACTATTAGAGCTTTTCTGTTTGCGAACAGATAAGAAGCTACGGTATCTCCCGCATAAAGGAAAAACAAAAATCCCAAATACAAATAGCTTTTGTCGGTATCATGAGTAAAGCTGGGAACTATGAATGCCAGAACAAAAGCACCCAGCAAAAACACACCTGCTATTACCTTATAGGCTTGTTTATAAAAATTCAGCACCTTTTTTATGGCAATATTATCATGCTCTTCAATCGGTTTGTAAAGCTTATAAATAAGTCCGGTGCTAAGTCCTAATTCAGCAAGAGACAAAACCTGCAAAAAGTTTTTAAATACGGTATCAACACCGGCCATGCTCAGTCCCAGCGTATCAACAAAAACTTTTCTTGTTATGAAATTGCTTAGCATAAGAATACCATAACCCAGTATTCCGAAAATTGAGTTTATAAGTACTTTTTTACTTCTCATTATTACTTCCTGTTAATTCTGTGCTTATTTGATATAATTCCGGCCGTTTTCATTCCGGACTCTTTAAGTGCGTCCATTGTCTTTTCAAAGTTTTTATAGGATGTGTCGCCGTAAACCGCATTTAAAATAACGCAATTTATTATATCGTTGTCTATAAGGAGCTGTTCGTTTCCCACTATAGGAAGCATGTTTATAAGAACTATATCATAATCGTTTATATTTTCCGCTTTTTTAATATTGTAAGATATTCCGTCAAATTCACCTGATAAGTCTAAATCGGCATTTTTTAAATATGCCGAATCAAAATTGATTGTCAAAACACTTACATTCATCTGCTTCAAAGCATCGCTTAGCTCGTTAAAATTATTGTTTTTAGCCTTAACTTCCTTTTCGGTAGGGCATGTAAATCCTATAAATTTATCCTCTTTATAAGATTTTACAAGAACTTTAGCTATATGCAAAACTTTATTATTCATTGTATTTCCCTCCTTAGTCCATATCCCAAACCGGAGCATCGGTATATGTTTCAAAATCTTTTTTCCTGTTTATAACCGGGTTAAACATGAGTTCGGTTAAAACGACAACAAAATATATTGCCTCAAGAAGTACGCCGTAGATGATGCATTTTTTAATTATTGAAACTACGGCCGCTCTTAAAGAAAAGTTTTGACTTTGATTGTTTTCGATTTCGTAAGAGGTTCTGCCAACTTCGTAAATATTTGAATCGTTAAGTTTTCCTTTAAGCTCAACCCTTGCATATGTAAGGGCGCTGTCGATTATTTTATTTCCTATCTCATCGTCAGTGCAGTGGATTCCTATTTTTAGTGTTGATGTATCGGTAGGGGCTTCAATCTCCAATGCATTATAAATACTTAAAATGTTTTTATCGGGCACGGAAATACTTTCTTTAGGAGTTTTTGATTTTTCCAAATATGAACCAAGCGGTTCCTCTGTTTTAATGTTATCCTGCAAATACTGCGCGAATATATCGGAATCAAAGGCATATTGATAGGAATTGCGAACCTTTTGAGACTGATAGTACATATCAATATACTCCGATTTTTCCACAGCGTCCACAAACAGAGTTAATGTTTTATAATATGTTTTTTTCTCTTTTGCGCTGTTCTCTTTAAATAAATTTAAAGACGGAACAACATTTATAACCGCCAGCAAAACCGCAATGGCCAAAATTATAAGAATTCTTATTCTCCTATTCCATAAACCCACAAAAACATCTTTAAGTCCTAATTTTTGAAACATGTCTAATACCTCTATTCCTTTACTTTATAATAATTTTTTATTGTAAGCCCGGTTAAAACAACCAGTCCGATCATCAGTATGTACATCGGAAAATACAAAAGCGGTACAATCCATCCCGTTGCCGAAGATCTCGGAAGCATAAATATCTGAAGCAGCATCATCAGCACAAAGTATTTCCATACAACGCTTTTTTTATATAGGTCAACCGCCTTTATAAACACAAATCCAAGTAAAAGGCTGAATAACGAAACTCCCACAAGTCCGAAATCCACAAAATTTTCTATCATAAATGCAGACCCGAGACCCGCGCCGGTAAAATAAGCGTCCCCTAAATCCAAGTAACTTATTGTGTCTCCAAAGCTGTTGCCGAAATAAGCCATTTGGACAGAGCAGTTATCGTAACTTACGGTTCCGAATAAAATCTTTGTTATACTGTTTGTCCTAAAATATTCAATAATAGGTCCAAAAGTGTAATTTATGTTGGTGGGCGGTAGATTTCCTATATTATCCACTCCCTTTGCCATAACATCATAAGTTACGCCTTGAGTATGAAATAAGTTGAGTATCGACTGCCCTATATTAACCTTATTAACCGTTATGCCGAGCCGTATAGATTCGTATATCGACAAAAATGCAAACACAAACGGAAGAGCGATTATTATTGCGGTAATTTCAAACTTTCCGAACCACCGCTTTTCTTTCGGTTTTAAATTGCTGTCTCTTAAAAAATAATAGCATATTGAAAACATAACCGCTGAAAGGAAAGGATTTCGTTTTCCTATTATAAATACCGGAACGGTGGAAACAATGTATGTTCCAAGAACCAAAACCGCCTGAAATTTGGGTGGGTTTGTTATAAGATAAGCGCAGATGCAAAATTTTGCCAAAGCACCGATGCTGAAGAAAAATCCCGGAAGTGTACTTTGATAATCAAGATAGTATTCGGCATATCCTTTGCCCCGCATTAATATTAACTTTTCAAGTTCGGTAACGATTAAAAACATGTAACAAAATATATAAAGCCAGAACGAAATAATTCTTAAATTTTTTATAAATGTTTCCTGTTTATAAAGCGATATCTGTGGCTTTACTT
>CAKSDA010000045.1 GCA_934444895.1 uncultured Eubacteriales bacterium
AGATAGGGCTTTACGAGTGTTTTGCGCTCCGTTACAGTCATTCGTAGTTCCTCAATCTGCACATCATCTCATACATCGCCACTTTGTTAGAATCCCATTTCAGCAGCTTTCGGGCATCGTTATACGGCAGCCATTGATATTCGCAGTGTTCGTGTGAAATAGTAGGGTCGGCATTGCACTCAAAAGCAAAGCTGTATTCAGGTATAACAAAGATATTCTTGTCCCAATGCGTTCGCATATTTTCCGTCACAATTTCCGCCGGAACGAAAGCGACACTTTTGAGTTCGGTGAGTTTTTCGGCTGTCACGCCGGTTTCTTCTTTTATTTCGCGCAGGGCGGCGTCCGACGGTTTTTCGTTATTCTCACCGCCGCCGGCAACAAATTGCCAAACATCAAAGTCGTCGCGGCGAAACACGCAAAAACACAATTCACCTTTTATAAAACGGTAGGGAACGGCTAAAATCTGAAACGGAGCGCGCATTTTTATTCCTCGCTTTCGGCTTTTAGACTTTCGATTTCGGTTGAAAGTTTATCAAAATGCGCCTGCACTTCATCTAAAATGGCTTTTGCGTTTAGTGCTGCGCATTTTATGTCTTCTATGCGGCAATCTAATTCATCGGCGGTATCCTCTAAATCTTCAAGTTCGTCATTGTCGGCAGTTACGGCTAACCCGACAGGACTGTTGATAAAATTTGCGTTGGCTCCGTCACCGGATATTTTAACTGCATAAAGCGGAGTTTGATTGAAAGAAATATTTTGTCCGTCACCGGAAAGTTCGATGCTTTTGAGCATATTTTCTAATTTTTCAATTCTGCTTTCAAGCTCTGCGATTTTGTTTTCCACTTAAATCATCCTTTCGTTTTTGCACGGCGTTTTTTCGAAACTCTGCCGGGGGTGATGTCGGTTTGGGCTTTAAAAACACGGCTGAATGCTGCACAGTTTTAAAAGCCGCAGTTTAAATAATTTTTCATTTATCATTTTAGCATAATTAACCGGCTGTCACAACCGGCAATTGAAAATCTGCCATAAATTTTCTCATTAAATTCCAAATTTTAAAATAAGAAGTTTACAGGAAAATTCTATCCGACAAAACCAATTTGCCCCTATTAAACATAAGTACAACTATTGACCGTTTTGGGGAAAACTATTATAATTATAATAATAGGGGGACTGTTATGTCTGATAAAGAGTACATGCATTTAAAGCATACAAACAAACCGGTATGGGACTGTAATTGCGAGTCAATAATACTGGGAACATTTCCGTCGGTGCTTTCCCGCAAAAACAAATTTTTCTACGGGAATCCGCAAAACAGGTTTTGGCGTGTTATGGCACATGTGCTTGGCTTTGCAATGCCTCAAACCGTAGAAGAAAAGAAAAACATGCTGCTCTCCTGCAAAATTGCTCTGTGGGATGTTATTGACGAATGTGATATAATAGGCTCTTCAGACAGTTCGATAAAAAATGTTATACCGAACAATGTTTCGGAGATTATAAATAAATCGGCGATAAATAAAATATTTGTAAACGGAGCCACCGCAGAGAGGTTATACAATAAATATTTATTTAAAACCATTAATATAAAACCGATTTTGCTGCCGTCTACAAGCCCGGCAAATGCTTCCTATTCATTTGAAAGACTTTGTGATAAATGGGCTGTGATAAATGAAAAGCAGTAATAAAGGGGCAGTAATTAAAAAGAAATAAGCAATATAAAGTAATATTTTAAAATAGTGATTTTAAAATATAAAACCGTATTTTAAAAGCAAGGCAGATGAAGTTCTAATGGAAAAAAATCTTACAACCGGAAGTGTATTCAAAAATTTAATTTTTTTCTCACTGCCGTATTTATTGTCGTATTTTTTACAGACGCTTTACGGAATGGCAGATTTGTTTATTATAGGTCAGTTTGAAAATGTTGCCGCAACAACGGCAGTATCTATCGGTTCGCAAATAATGCATATGCTTACCGTAATGATAGTGGGCCTTGCAATGGGCACCACTGTAAGCATAGGAAAAGCAGTGGGTAAAGGCGATCATGAACGCGTTTCAAAGGTTGCCGGAAATACAATAACGCTTTTTTTGGTTGTTTCGGCACTGCTTACAGTAATTTTGCTTTTGCTTGTAAGACCTATAACTGCGGTAATGGATACTCCTGATGAGGCCGTATCCGGAACGGTTGGTTATCTTATGGTGTGTTTTATAGGTATTCCTTTTATTACGGCGTACAATATCATAAGTTCAATATTTCGCGGAATGGGCGATTCAAAAAGTCCTATGTATTTTATTTCGGTCGCCTGCGTTTCAAATATTATACTAGATTATATTTTTATAGGAGCCATGCATCTGGGACCTGTCGGAGCCGCTCTCGGAACCACATTATCCCAGGCAATAAGCGTTGTTATCTCCCTTGTTGTAATTATATCGCGTAAAAGCCTTGTAATAAGAAAGGACGACATAAAGCCGAACCGTCTTGTTACATCAAAAATTTTGGGTATAGGCGTTCCGATCGCTCTGCAGGATGGATTTATTCAAATTTCTTTTATTATAATAACAATAATTGCAAACAGCCGCGGACTTACCGATGCGGCGGCAGTGGGTATTGTAGAAAAAATAATAGGATTTGTATTTTTGGTGCCTTCTTCAATGCTGTCGGCTGTTTCGGCAATCGGAGCGCAGAATATAGGCGCAGACAAGCCTAAAAGAGCAATTTCAACCCTTAGGTACGCAATATTTATATGCGTATGCTTCGGAGCCGCCGTAGCAGTTGCGGTACAGTTTGTTTCAAGCCCGCTTGTATCCCTTTTTACGGATGACGCGGCAGTTGCAATCTCAGGCGGCAGATACTTAAGAGGATATATTTGGGACTGTTTCTTTGCCGGAATACAATTTTGCTTCAGCGGATATTTTTGTGCTATAGGAAAATCCGGGTTATCGTTTTTACATAATTTTATTTCCATATGTTGTATCAGAATTCCGGGCGCATATTTTACATCGCTTTATTATCCCGGCACTCTTTTCCCTATGGGACTTGCGTCTGCGGCCGGATCATTAGTATCATCCGTGGTATGCGTTATAGCATTTGCTATATTAAACCGGATGAAAAATAAATCCTATGCAGAATAGTTTTTTAAAATCAACACTTGTAAATTTAACCGACCGTTGAGCAGATATTGAAAAGTATTTTAGAAGTATTTTTTAAAATCAATCGAAAACTAATAATCGCAACCTAAAGTTGCTTTACTTAAATCATTTAAACTGTTATACTACCACTGTGTAAAAAAACTATCCCTGCACACCACACTAACGGCGATTTTGAGCTTGCCGGCATAGGTGCCGCCTAAAATAAAAACAAATACGGAGGAACAAAAATGACAAATACCGAAAAATTTATTTTGGATAATTGGAAAAACACAGTTCGTCAAAACAATGAGGACGGCGACGGAAGAGACCCACTGATAGGCCTTCCGAATGAATATACTGTTCCTTGTATTTCCGGTATGTTTCAGGAAATGTATTATTGGGATACATATTTCACAAATGTGGGACTTATTGAATCCGGCCTTGCGGATCTGGCTCGTAAAAATACCGAAAATGTCGCATATCTCATAAACCGCTTCGGATATATGCCTAACGGAAACAGAATAAGTTTTCTTTCAAGATCGCAGCCTCCGTTTTTTTCTAAAATGGTTTACGATGTTTATAATGTTACTAAGGATAAAGATTGGCTTTCAAAAATGTATTCTTCCATTCAAACAGAGTACAGATTTTGGCAGACCGACAGAAACACAAAAACCGGTTTGAACAGGTATTTTTGCGATTGGGAGCTTGTGTACAAGGAGTTTGCACCATGCTTTTGTGATAGAATAGATCTTCCGAAACCAAAGGACGAAGAAACCGAAAAGGAATATGCGAAGGGACTTCTTTCTGTTGCGGAAAGCGGATGGGATTGTACAAGCCGCTTTGGAACAAAAACGCATTGGTTTAATCCGGTTGATTTAAACAGCCTTTTATATGCCCTGGAAAGGAACATGGCGTTTTTTGCCGGAGAGCTTGAAAACGGTAAACAGGATTTGTGGAACGAACGGGCAAACAACCGCGCGGAGCTTATGGAAAAACTTTTGTGGGACGACTCCATAGGCATGTTCTGTGATTATGATTTTGTTAATAATAAAAAAGGCGACCTTGTTTCGGTTGCAGCATTCTATCCATTGTTTGTGGGTCTTGCCACTAAGGCACAGGCTGAAAAGACCGCCGGGCTGCTCTGCAAACTCGAAGGTGAATTCGGAATTGCCGGAAGCGAAAATAGGGATGATTTACTGGAACTGCAATGGGATTATCCGCACAGCTGGGCATGTCTTAACTATATTGTGTATAAGGGACTTAACAATTATGGGTATTATGATGACGCAAACAGAGTTGCCGAAAAGTTTTGTCTGACTATTGAAAAAACCTTTGAAAAGACGGGCGATTTATGGGAAAAATATGATGTAAGAACCGGAGATGTTTCGGTGACTAGGGAATATGAGAGTCCGCATATGATGGGTTGGACAGCAGGCGTTTATATTTATTTTAAAAAACATGTTGTGAAAAAGTAAAAGCCGAAAAGCCAAAATTTTAAAAACTCAATTGAAGAATAAAATTTTCAGCCCAAAATAAACATAAACGGTTTTAAGTTTTAAAGAGTGCAGTATAAAATAGGGAAATAGTTAAAATAGTGAAACAGGCAGGTTGGAATTTCCATGTTCCAACCTGCCTGTTTTTTAAATGCTTTTAATTTTTAATAATTTTTTAAATATTAAAGTTATTTATTCTGATTCCATTTAAATTTTAAGCTCATATCCGCCTACCGGCCTTATTTTTATAGTAAAGCAGCAACCTTCTCCAAAAACTTTCTCCATTATGGAGCAATATTCGTTCGTAAGTTCACAGGGGATATAACACTGAATTGTTCCTGCAAATCCGCCGCCGTGAACGCGGCAGGCACCCTTGCCCTTTAAAAACTTCCTTGTAAGCGCTATTGCAAGCATAAGGCCCTGACTTGAAACATCTGAAACGGAATACAAATTTTGCAGGTATTCTCCGGAGGATATTCCGGATTCGGTTACAAGTTTTAAAAAGTCCTTAAAATCGCCTGACTCAAGCGCTTTTCTTTGGTCTGAAACACGCTTTTGTTCCCCAAAAAAGTGAATTGCCCTGAGCACGCTTCTGTCGCCGAACTTTTCCCTTAATGAAGGAATATTAAAATAAAAATCCTCCTCATCTACAAAGCGCAAAACATCGGCGTCAAAATAACTGCTTATCTGCTTTAATTCGGTGGTTATATCTGCATAATCGTTTGTAAGATTTGCATGGTTTCCGCCGGTATTTACTATTATAAGATTGTATCCGAAATTTAAAGGATTGAAATCAATATTTTCAATCACAGGATTTTTCAGGTCTGAAAAATCCGCAAATGTAATGCTGCCGCAGGCACTTGCCATTTGATCCAGAAGCCCTGACGGTTTTTTAAAGAAAACATTTTCGGCATACTGGCAGAATTTTGCAATTTGGATTGCCGGCATTTTATTTTCACCAAACATTTTGTTTATGATTTCGGCAATAAGTACTTCAAATGCCGCGGATGATGAAAGACCGGACCCCTTTAAAACATTTGAAACGGTATAGGCGTCAAAGCCCCGTATATTCACATTGTTTTTAGCAAACGCCGAGCATACCCCTCGTATAAGGGAAGCAGACATTCCGGCTTCATTTTCAAAAGGCTCCAAAGAATTTATATCAACGGTATCCATGTCAAACCCTTCGGACTTGACATTTATAAAATTGCTTTGATTTTCCGATACAACCGCAACAATATCAAGATCAACGCTCGCAGCCAAAACCGAGCCGTGCTGATGGTCGGTGTGGTTTCCGCCTATTTCGGTACGCCCAGGTGCACTGAATATGTGAACATTGCTTCTTCCGGGGAAAAGACTTTCAAACTCCTTTAAAGCTTTTATATAGCGTTTTCGCGGTTCTTCAGCGCTTTGATAAAGGTAGATAAACTGTTTATCATATTTCCCGCTTGATATGTTATTTATAATCTGTTTTGTGTTCATGTGTGCGTACCTCAAAAATCCAATATTATTTTATTGTATTGTAACAAATAATATGCTAAACTTTAACATGTGAATTATTGTATTACGAAAGCCGGGAGCCCCTTTGGTTATTATCCGGGTATTGCAAGAATTGTAAGCCGGAAAATCAGCTGCACCGCGTGGGATTTAAGTCCGCTTTCGGTCATTCAATGTTATATTTGTTATATCTGCCACCGGAATTTTTGTTTTTGGCGATGGCATGAGGTTATTATACCATAATACATGTTATTATAAAATACTTTTTTGTTTTAAGGAGCAAAAATATGTCTACTGTAGGAATAATTGCGGAATTCAATCCCTTCCATAACGGACATAAGCACTTGATCGGTGAAGCCGGAAAATCAGGAGATGTTGTGGCGGTAATAAGCGGCAATTTTGTTCAGCGTGGAGATACTGCGATTACAGAAAAGCGTTTGCGTGCTAAAGCGGCGCTTGAAAACGGGGTTGACCTTGTTTTGGAAATGCCGGTTTGCTGGTCAATGTCTACCGCGCAGAATTTTGCTTTGGGCGGAGTTTCAATACTTAATAATATAGGTTGCGATACCATAATGTTTTCAAGCGAGTGCGGAGATATTAACCAATTAAAACAAACTGCTGAAATAATTGGCGGGGAAAAGTTTAAAAATTTGTTGTCGGAATATACTAAAACCGGTAAAACCTTTGCCGCTTCAAGGCAAGCAGCAGCTGTTCAGTGCGGAGCCGACGATAAAATAATAAGCGGCGCAAATAATAATCTTGCGGTTGAATATATTTATGCTGCCGATAAAATAGGGGCAAATCTTGATTTTAAAACTATTAAGCGGCTCGGCAGCGCCCACGATGACAATGTGGTTACAGGGGAGTATGCCTCCGCTTCATTTTTAAGAAAGAAGTTGCTTTCAAAGAATTTAAAAGAGGTATTTAAATATATACCGAAAAATACCGAACCGCTTTTAAAATATGATAACATTTCAGATATAAACAGAATTGAAACGGCAATTTTGTCGGCGCTTAGAAGCCGCGCAAAAAAAGAATTTGCCTATCTTCCGGATATAAGCGAGGGAATTGAAAATCTGCTTTATAATGCGTCACGAACCGCAACGAGTCTTAATGAACTTTATAATTCGGTTAAAACAAAGAGATATACAATGGCAAGAGTCAGGAGACTGGTTCTTTCTGCTTTTTTAGGTATAGACAGCGAGTGGTTTTTAAAGCAACCGCCATATATAAGAGTATTGGGATTTAATAGCCGCGGAGAGCAAATTTTAAAAGAAAAGGCAAAATCCTGCCCAGTGCCTGTAATAACCAAGGTTTCGGATTATAAGAGATTTAGGGGTGAGATACTTAAAAAAAGTGCGGCTCGGTTATTTGAAACAGAGTGTAGAACAACCGACCTTTATGCCCTGTCGCTTGCAAAGCCTTTGCCGTGCGGAATAGAATATACCTCTAAAATTATTAAAATATAAGCAGTATTCTTTAAAGAATACTGCTTATAAAAAGAGCTCCTTACAGCCCCGTTTTTTCAGTACAGCTCCGCCTTTTTTCAGTCTTTCGGCATCGAAAATATGCAGCCGCAATACTGTTGCCTGTAGATATTGTATTTTTTCGATAATTCTATTGAACGCTGATATCCGCCCCGCTTTTTAAAGTCGGACGGCAGATACTCTATATTCTGTTTTTCTGCTTCATCAAAACCTATTTCATTAATTAAAGCGGCATTTTTGTGAGGACTTACCGTGAGGGTTGTGGCATATAAATCGTAACCGAATTTTTTGGCATATTCGGCAGTGCGTGAAATGCGAAGGCGAAAACATTCGTCGCACCTTCTGCCACCTTCCGGCTCTTTTTCAAGACCTTTTGCCGAAACAAAAAAAGCGTCTGAAGATATGTCATCTTCAATTACCGATATTCCACTGCAAAATTCAGCTTCATTACATAATCTGTAAAGTTCCGAGAGCCGCTTTTTGTACTCTGCGGGATCAGTGATATTGGGATTGCAAAAGAAAACCGTTATATCAAAATACCGGCTTAAGTACTCAAGCACATATGTGGCGCAGGGAGCGCAGCAGGCATGAAGCAACAACCTCTTTTTTTGTTCGCCGCTGCCGCAATATTTTTCTATCATTTGGTCGGTTAAAAGCTGATAATTGATTTTTTCCGTCATATGTATATACGCCGACTTATAAGTCGTTCCTTTCTTTATTAAGCTGCATTGCGCTTTCTGCTATCCTGTATATATCATCAATTGAGTTTATTGCGGAGCATGCCTTTCTAAGCGAGGCGGCGCCGTTCAGCCCCTTCATATACCAGGCTGTATGCTTGCGCGATTCAAGAATCGCATTATGCGGGTCCTTGTATTCAAACATAAGATTAATCTGCCTAAGCATGATAACAAGTCTTTGTGAAAGCGGCGGACAGGGAAGAACAGTACCGTTTGAAATATAGGCATTTATTTGGCTGAAAATCCATGGGCTTCCCATTGCTCCGCGGCCTACCATTACAAGATCACAACCAGTTTTTTCATACATATCGGCAGCATCTCTTGCGCTTACAATATCGCCGTTGCCGATAACCGGAATGTCAACCGAATTTTTAACCGCTTTTATAATATCTATATCAACCGGAGGGGAATACATTTGATCCCTGGTGCGGCCGTGAACAGTTATTGCCGAAGCGCCGGCTTTGTTTACGGCCTTTGCAATTTCAACCGCGGTTATGCTGTCATGGTTCCAACCGGAACGGATTTTAACGGTTACGGGGATTTTAACGGCGTTTACAACCTCGTTTACTATATCACCGGCGAGTTGTGGATTTTTAAGAATTGCCGACCCGGCTCCGGAAGAGGTTACTTTGGGCGCCGGGCAACCCATGTTAATATCCAAAAAATCAGGACCGAAACTTTCGGCTACCTTTGCGGCTTGTGCCATGGTTTTGGGAGAATTTCCGAATATTTGTGAAGCCATCGGTCTTTCGCCGTTGTGGCACGACAACAAAACACGGGATTTTTTATCACCCATGCTTATTCCTTTTGAACTTGTAAGTTCTCCCACGCAAAAGGAAGCACCGTATCCCATGCATATTTCCCGCATCGCCCTGTCGGCAACGCCTGCCATAGGCGCTAAAGCGGCATATCCGTTAAATTCAATATCACCGATTTTAAACAAAATATCATTCCCGTTATTCGGAGCGAAAACAAAAAAATTATCGTTCCGGTACAAATTGTAGTTATTTAAATTATATTATCAGTTGTACATATTGTCAACCGAAAGAGAAGCAATCATAACTTGCCGCGCGGCGGTGCCAAGTGAAAGTTAACTGCAATTAAGCAGCATGAGATTAAAGAATATAAGATAACTTTGCAATTATTTTATAAAACTATCTTTTATACATAAATTTTTTATTAAAATCAAGATATTTTGCAAATTAATCTCGCTATTTTACATGGATAACTATGTGATTTTATCTTATATTATTCTATATAGCAAAAGGAGGAATTGAATTTAGAACTTTTTGAAATTAACGGTTCGATACTTCCCTCCGTCACGCTTTTTAACAGAGATTTCAGCGAACATAAAAGAAAAAATATAAACAGAACTTCAAATGAATATATTTTTTATTTTGTCTGTGACGGCGAATTATATGTTTCTGAAGATAATATTGAGTACAAATTGAAAAAGGGCGATACTTTTTTGTTTGAGCCGGGGCGACATCACCTGGGAGTTAAGGACAGTATTTATAATTTTTACTATTTGCATTTTAATCATCCTGATGTAAAAAAAGTGCAAATTGACTATGACAAATGGGCCGGTAACGCTGCCGATGAGCATCGCAAATGGCTTGCAAGCGTGGAAAATGATTTTTCACTCGGAAACAGAATAACAATTCCCAAAAGAATGTCATTTACAGATGAGGCGGTTATTTACAGCATAAAATCACTGTTTGAACATGCAATTGAACAGCGCAGGCAAAGGGCGGAAAATCATAATGTTTTGGCTTCGCTCAGCGCATATGAGATTTTTATTGAATGTTACAGAAAATATGTGCTTAATGTAATTAAGTGGGAAAAGACAAATAAAGCCGGAGCCGGCAGAGTAAACGAAGTGCTGGAATTTTTAAAAAACAATTACAACTGCAAAATCACCGGGAACGACATTGAAAAAAGTCTTTCATATAATTTTGATTATCTTAACCAGGTATTTAAAAAATATCTCGGTAAAACAATATTCGCTATGCTTTATGATATTCGTATGGAAAACGCAAAGGAACTTCTCTCTTCCTCCGATCTTCCGTTAAACATAATAGCACAAAGGGTGGGGTTTGAAGATGCTTCATATTTTTCAAAAGCGTTTAAACGCTATACGGGATACTCTCCGAAGTATTATCGAAAGCAGACAGAACAATAAAAGTAAAAAGGCTCGCTTCAGCGTAACCACATCCATGGGAACGGTTACGCTTTTTTCACTTGCCTTTCCCATGTTTTTGGAAAATATAATACCTAAATTCATTAACACCGTAAATACATCACTGCTGAGCAATTATTCCGAAACCGCCGTCGCGGCGATCGGAACGGCAGGAACCGCAATGGGACTGGTTTATACTCTGAGCAGTGTTATTGGCACAGGTTCTACCGTAGTTATAAGTAATTATATAGGAAGGGACAACAGAGAAAAAATTTATGAAGCTACCTTTTCATCTATTGCATTTTGCGTTGGATTTGGTATAATCAGTTCGGTGTTTCTTACCATATTCAGCGAAAAAATGCTGGGATTTATGAATCTTAAAGGTGAAACATATGAAATAGCCCTATACTACTTCAAATATCTGTCAAAAATCTACTTTATCTCCGCAACGGTTTCTGCCTTGCTTGCGGTTATGAGATGTTTCGGATATCCCAAATATACCGTTTTTATTTCGGTTGGGAGCGGACTTTTAAATATGGGGCTTGTATTTTATTTTTTATATTTTCCAAAATACGCTCCTGTTACGGGAATAAAAGGACTTTGCGTCGCACAGTTTACCGGAACTATGGCTTCGCTTGTTGCTTCAATAATAATATTTAGAAAAATCGGCATAAAAATTAAGGTGCCGAGCAGCGTTAAAAACCTTTTTGTATATATGTGGAAAATGGTCAAAATCGGATTTCCTACGGCAATTTCAAACTGCTCCGTTACCGTTTCCTCAATAGTTACAACATCATTTATTGCCTTTATAGGCACATATGCCTTGTCGGCGCGTACATATTACGATTCGCTGCTTTCATACGCCTATCTTTTCAGTATGATAGTAGGCTGCGCGAATGCTCTGCTTACCGGAAGACTGTGCGGAGCAAAAAAGTACGACGAAGCAAGACGCATGAATAGAAGTCTTGTTAAAATAACAATGGCGGTAAATCTTTCGGTTTCGGTTTTGTTATTTGCACTCAGGGCGCCGCTTCTTTCGCTGTTTACCAAAAATCAGCAGATAATATATCTTTCCTTTGGGATATTTTTAATTGATATTATCACAGAGCAGGCAAGAGCAGTGAGTCAGATATATGAATATTCCTTAAGAGCGGCAGGGGATATTACGGTTATAATGGTGGTAACGGTAATATCATGCTGGGTTTTTGCAGTGGGGCTCTCATATTTGCTTAGCATAAAGTGCGGATTGGGACTTATTGGATGCTATATAGGGGTTGCCTTAGATGAGGTTACAAGGACGGTTGTATCTCTTATAAGATGGCGGCAGAATAAGTGGACAAAAAAACTTGTTATATAATAGGTTATTAAATAGGTGATTCAAAATGATTGAAAAAGAAAAGTTTAAAAACCCTCCGACCGAATATGGAATATATCCTATGTTCGATAACGGATTTAAACACAAGGTTGATGATAAGGACTTTTCGAACCTCGGATTCGGCGGTTGCGTCGGCTCAATCGGTTACAGTGATTTTATGCCTAATGAGGAAAAGGAAGCCGAATGGTTGGAATTTCGCCAAAACTGCGAAAAGGTATTT
>CAKSDA010000046.1 GCA_934444895.1 uncultured Eubacteriales bacterium
AGACGACAAGCCTAAAAATGCCTAAAGATCACTGTTTTGGGCAGGTTCGGCTTATCCCTGTTTGCCTAGTGTTACAGTACTCGAACCTATCACGCCTACGAAACAAAATTTTGAATAATACATTGCCTCAAAACCCTAAATACGGCAGTATTCCTGCGTTTTATCGGCTTCGTCTTATAACAAAATTTTTAGTTTCGATAGGTTAAAAGTTTCTGCCGCCGAATTTTATATTGCGGCTTTGCATTTAAAAAATAAAATAAGCGGAAAACACCCTAGGCATGAAGCCCGGTTGTTTTCCGCTCTCAAATCTCTGCAGAATATTAAATTTTAATTTATTTATTAATCCATGTTCCAAAGGGTTCGCTGACCGCTTGAAATGGCTAGTGCCCCGTTGCCGAGCGCTGCCGTCACCTCTGCTTTGGTTTCAACCAATCCACCCGCGATAACCGGAATACTTTGGGTTGAAAAAAGCTTTAAAACTTTGGGAATAACTCCCGGCATAATTTCAATTAAGTCCGGCTGTGTGTTTTCTAAAGATTCAAAAATTGCGTGCATACCTTTGGAATCTAACACAAAAAATCTTTGCACGGCGATTAAACCACAATCCTTCGCATGACGAACCAATTGACTGCGTGTAGTAATAATGCCGTCTGCACCCAGTTCAGCCAACCACTTAATACCGGTTTTATCCTTTCCGATACCATCAGCCAGATCAATGTGTACAAAGGTGGCCTTTCCGGAGGCTTTGGCTTTTTTAAGATCATCGCTAATCGTTATAATGTTGGCGTTCAGGTGAAACAATACTGCCGCTTTAGTCGGCAGTGCATCCTGCCAGTTACGGTGGTCGGTAGCGGCAATAATAGGGGAGGAAAGCAATGCGTCTGTTATTTGCTGCAGGTTCATATCATCACCTCAAATAGTAAAAAAAGATGCAAAGCTGCCTTAAGCTTTACATCTCACATTCTCCATTACCATTATAGCACCGACAACAAAAATGTCAATAGTGCAGTTTTAAATAATTCATACCGGAAAATTTACCGGGAAATTTATATAGGCATAAAGCCTTTAGGCGGCAAGCGGAACCGTAACGGGTTCAACTATCAAGAACCTAAACCTAAATCACTTTGTAAAAATTAAGAGTCTAAAGCAATTCAAAATTGTCAAACATAATTATTTCGTCTGCTTCCGATTGCCGGCATAGGGTATATAGCAGCTTTTGGTGTTTTTTTGTATGCTCCAACAAAATAACGGTTTTTTTGCTATTTTGCATAACAGTGCGCCGTACAGCAGTTTGCGGTGCGTCGGAATCGCTGATAATCCCATCATCCGAAATGCTGCGGGAAGAAAGAAAAGCAATATCAACATTAAATTTTCTTAAAAATTCAATCGTTTCAACACCTATGGTACACATATCGTATTCATTATAATCTCCACCTGCAATAATACATTTTAAATGGTATTTTTCGGCGGTAAGCAAGCACTGCACCGAGTTTGTTATCAGTGTAATGTTTTTAAAGTCTGCCAGCATAGGTATAAGGTTTAAACAGGTTGAGGAACTGTCTATAAAAATTGAACAGTTGTCATGCAAATAGCACCGTGCCTGCTCGCAAAGTCTGCGTTTTTCGGCAGTGTTTAAAAGTTTGCGGCTTTCTATAGGCATGTGGTCAAGTTCTTTATTATAAACAGCACCGCCGTTGTAACGCTTTAAGTAACCGCTTTCCTCTAAAATTTTTAAATCTCGCCGCACTGTCATTTCACTTACGAAAAATTTGCGGGCAATTTTTTTAACGCTTACGCGTTGTTCTGCTTTAACCAATTCAACAATTTGATCCTGCCGTTTGTTTAAAACCATTATAATACCCCTCAAAAATGTTTTGCAAAATGTTCGAAAATGAACAAAATAAACATACAATGATTTTAGTTTTGTTTTATTTTATCACAGAATTATAAACTTTACAAGCAGTCGGCTTGGTTTATAACAGTTTATAGCATGAAAATCAGGATTTATAAAAGTTATTTTACAGTTATTTTACAGAGAAAATGTTCGTAAAAATATTCGATGATAAACATAGCAAACATCCGTTGACTTTAAACCTTCCGCCTTTTATTATGAAATTAATAGGTAAATTATGAAATAACCTTGAGTAAATTTTTGTTGTTTCTATCGTGAGCAACATTTGTTCAAAAAGATTGCTCAGGCTTTATCCCTGCTTGCCTAAATTTTCAGAAAGGTTATGCCGTTTTTAGGCAAAAAAATGTTATGAGTGTTATTACTATTGTAGGTGCGGGAATGTTGGGTTCCGCCATGTGTTTTCCGGCGGCCGATAACGGCCATGAAGTCCGTTTAGTCGGAATTCATAATCGAAACAGTATTGATGAGGTTTTAAAATCCGGTTATCATCCAATGCTGAAATGCCAGCTTCCAAAGGGAGTAAAGGCCTATCATATTGAGGGCCTGAAAGAGGCGCTGAATGGAGCCGATCTGGTGATCAGCGGCGTCAGCAGTTTTGGTGTGACCTGGTTTGAACAAAATGTGTTGCCGCTGCTGCCGGACGGTGCAACAGTGCTTTCGGTTACAAAGGGACTTGAATCTACCGAAGACGGAAATCTGGTCACATTTCCGCACGGTATGATGAAGCGTGCCGGAGACCGCATAAATATTAATGCTGTCGGCGGACCGGTAATCAACTTTGAACTTGCTGCCCGTAAGCAAACCGAAATTGCCTTTTGCGGCAAGGATATAAAAACCCTTCGTTGGCTAAAAGATTTGTTGGAAACCGATTATTATCATATTAGCCTGACTCAGGATATTAACGGTTTGGAATGCGCGGTTGCAATGAAAAACGCGTACGCTTTAGGTGTGTCGCTGGCAATTGGATTAAACGAAAAGGAAAACGGCGAAGGCTGTGCCGAGCGTTATAATCCGCAAGCCGCTTTGTTTGAGCAGGCTACACGCGAGGCAATGAAACTAATGCAGTTTATGCATGGTGACATTGAAACATTGGCTTTTTTTGCCGGAGATTTATATGTAACCGTTTTTGGCGGCCGCACACGCAGAATCGGTATTTTGCTTGGCCGCGGTAACACATATAAAGAAGCGAGAGAAATCCTTTCAGGTGTAACCCTTGAGTCGGTTGCAGTTGCAACTTTAGTGGCGGAAGCCCTTCGCAAACTGGAAAAACGCGGTGTAATGAAAACCGCAGATTTTCCACTGCTTATGCATATTGATGCTATCATTAACAAACAAAAAAACGCAGAAATACCGTGGCTTGAATTTGAACAGGAGCCTTTGGCTTAATAAAAATCAAAAATGCAAAAAAATGCTATTAATGCTTGACTTTGCCTCCAACTGATGTTACAATAGTAAAGCCGCATATTGTGGGCTTATTAAGTGTGCTTATTATTCAGGCAAGCAAAACCTTACGGTTTTTAATTTGTCGGTATCAGCAACGCCTATAAATAGCGAGACTTATAATTAAGGCAGGTGCCAAAAGAATGTACGCAATTATTGAAACCGGCGGAAAACAGTACCGTGTTCAAAACGGTGATGTTATTTATGTTGAAAAGCTCAACAGCGCCGAAGAAGAGACTGTAAGTTTTGATAAGGTTATTGCTTTTGCTCCGGACAAGGGCGCATTAAAGGTTGGTAAACCTTATGTTAAAAACGCAATAGTTACGGCTAAGGTTTTAAAGAACGGTAAGGGCAAGAAAATTACTGTTTTCACCTACAAGCCCAAAAAGAGCAGCTCACGCAAAATGGGACACAGACAGCCCTATACTAAGCTCCAAATCGAAAGTATGGAAATTGCTAAACCAAAGAGCAATGACTAATATCAAATTTTATTTTGATAATGAAATTCTGACAGGGTACCGCATTAAGGGTCATTCAACATCGTCAGCAGATGATGAAACCGGAAAAATTGTTTGTTCTGCAATTTCATCTGCGGCATTTATGGCGGCAAACACCATAACTGAGATTATCGGTGCCAAGGCGCTTATAAATGTGAATGACGGGGAAATGGAACTTAAGGTTACAAGTAATTTGGAAGAATGTACAACGGTTTTGATGGGGTTCATGCTTCACATGCAACAACTTTCAAAACAGTATAGTGGTTATATTAAAATAGATACGGAGGTATAACGACATGTTGAGAATAGACATTCAGCTTTTTGCACATAAAAAGGGAATGGGTTCTACAAAGAACGGTCGTGACAGCGAATCAAAACGCCTTGGCGTTAAAAGAGCTGACGGTCAGTTTGTTCTTGCAGGCAACATTTTAGTTCGCCAGCGCGGAACACACATCCATCCCGGTGAAAATGTAGGCAAAGGTTCGGACGATACACTTTTTGCTCTTGTAGACGGAAAGGTAAAGTTTGAGCGCTTTGGTCGCGATCGCAAAAAGGTTAGCATTCAGGCTGCTGAATAATAACAATTTTTGGCCCCGGTTTTGCCGGGGCTTGTTTTTTATCTGAAAATACATATAATTAAGGTATACTATAATATATACGAGTAAAATGTAAAACAATCAGGCTGCAATGATTCTTTAACCTTGCAAAAATAAATACAAAGCCATAATATAAAAGGTGATAAATGAAACCATACGGTGTTAGATGATTGGTAGCCTAAAGTATTTTTGTTTATGAAAGGAATATTATGTTTGTTGATGCAAAACTAAAGTTAAAGGCCGGAAACGGCGGCGACGGAGCGGTATCGTTTCACAGAGAGAAATATGTTGCTGCCGGCGGTCCTGACGGCGGCGACGGCGGAAAAGGCGGAAATATTGTCTTTTTGGCAGATACCAACCTGTCTACGCTGGCAGATTTCAGATATAAAAGAAAATATGTTGCACAAAATGGGCAAAACGGCAGCGGAAAGCGCCAGAGCGGTAAAAAAGGAGAGGACCTTATAATAAGGGTTCCTAAGGGTACTTTGGTTAAGGAAGCTGAAACCGGACGCATTATGGCGGACATATCAGGCGAAGAGCCTGTTATATTGCTAAAGGGCGGTAACGGCGGCTGGGGAAATACTCATTTTGCCACCTCAACAAGGCAGGTGCCTAGATTTGCAAAACCAGGAAACGAGGGAGCTGAAGCGGAAGTAGTTCTTGAACTTAAGCTTCTTGCGGATGTGGGACTGGTAGGATTTCCTAATGTGGGAAAATCAACCCTTGTTTCGGTAGTAAGTGAAGCTAAGCCTAAAATCGCAAACTATCACTTTACAACCCTTTCTCCGGTTTTGGGAGTGGTAAGACTTTCGGAAGGCTCATCTTTCGTTATGGCAGATATTCCCGGACTTATTGAAGGAGCAGGTGCAGGTGTTGGGCTTGGGCATGATTTCTTAAGACATGTTGAACGATGCAGGCTGCTTTTGCATGTGCTGGATATTTCAGGGAGCGAAGGAAGAGATCCTATTGAAGATTTTGAAAAAATAAACAGCGAGCTTGTTTCATTTAATGAGGAACTTGCGTCGCGGCCTATGATTGTTGTTGCAAACAAATGCGATCTTGCAACCGACGAGGAAATTGAAAAATATCGTAAGTATTTTGAGGAAAAGGGTTATAAGTTTTTCAAAATTATTGCGGCCATTGCAGACGGCACAGACAATCTTATAAAATACACCGCGGGTGAACTTAGCAAACTGCCGCCTATAAAGGTATATGAAGCAGAACCTGAACCCGAACCGGAGGTTACATCTGTAAACGGACGCGATTTTTCCATTCGCAAGGAAAACGGAGTTTATTATATAGAGGCTCCTTGGATTTTAAAAATCCTTGAAACGGTTGATCCTGATGATTATGAATCATTACAGTATTTTCAAAGGGTACTGCAGTCGTCAGGCATTATTGACGCGCTTAAGTCGGCGGGAATACGCGAGGGCGACACGGTAAATGTACACGATATGGAATTTGAATTTGTTTTTTAAACGGACGGTAATGTATGGAAAATGTTAACGGACTCAGCGCAGGGGCTTTGGCTTTTGTAGGCGACGCAGTTTACGGACTTATGGTAAGAGAAAAGCTGGCTGAAATCAACAGGCCTCAAGGCCAGCTACATAAAATGTCCGTGGAATATGTTAATGCGAACGCTCAGGCAGATGCTTACAAAATAATCGAACCGCTTTTGACAGAGAATGAATTGCAGCAATTTAAAAGGGGAAGAAATCTTCATACAAATAATACTCCAAAAAACTCCTCTGTGGCGAATTATCATACTGCCACCGGAATAGAAGCATTGTTCGGATATCTTTATCTTTCAGGAAAAAGTGAAAGAGCAAAACAGCTTTTTGAGATTATATGGGAGAGCCAAACGGACTCCCTTTTGTAACGGATTATTTCTGCTTGCATAGGCAAGCAGAAATAATCCGAACCTGCCCAAAACAGCAATCTTTAGGCATTTTTAGGTTTGTCGTCTTTGTGGGGATGCCAGCCTAAACCGGTAAAATAATATCACCTAATATATTGGATACAATAATATCGGTGATTAACTTGAAAGAAACAATAGGCGCAAAAAGCAGAGTTGTTAATCAAGTGTTTAACTATATCTGCTATATTTTAGGATGCGGATTATACTCATTTGGATTTTGCTATTTTATAAATCCAAACAATATTTCTCCCGGCGGAGTTACCGGCGTTGCAGCAATTTTAAATAATCTTTTTGGTTTTCCTACCGGCATTTCTTACCTTTTGCTGAATTTGCCCATACTGGTTTTGGGATGGAAGAAAATAGGTGGTGCGGTTATTATAAAAACGGTCGCAGTAACCGTTTTTATATCTGCCATGTTGGAATTGTTTTCATCACTGCTTCCAACATTCGGCGGTGACAGACTTATAGCCGCGATTTTCGGAGGTATGTTTCAGGGAGCGGGATTGGCGCTTGTTATGTTAAAAGGAGCTACAACCGGGGGCGTTGATATAATAGCCAGAGTTTTGAAAATGAAATTTCCGTATCTTTCCATGGGAAGAATAATTCTTTTGATTGACGGAGTAATTGTGTTGGCGGCAACCCTTTGTTACGGAAATATTGAAACGGCGCTGTATACTTTTATAAGTCTTTTTGTATCAAGCAAAATACTTGATTATATTCTTTATGGTGCGGACAACGGAAGACTGCTTTTTATCATTACAACTAACGGTCAAGGCGTAGCCGAAAACCTTTTAAAAAGAACCCGCAGGGGTGTAACTGTTATACCTGTAATAGGCGCTTACAAATATACAGAAAAACAAATGCTGATGTGTGCGCTTAGAAGGCAGGAAGTAAACAATGCAATTGAAACGGTTCGTTTGGCTGATGAAAATGCATTCACTGTTATAACCGTCACCGGCGGTGTTTTCGGAAAAGGATTTGAGCGCCCTGATATTTAGGCAAATATTGAAACCGACGGTGTCTGATTATCAAAACCTAAACAATTATAAAATTTAAGTGCAGCACAACATCTGAAATAAAAAATAAAGAGCGGCTTTTTTAAGCGGCCGCTCTCATTTTTGTCGTTAAATCTGTCATTAAATTCGAATAAGAAATAATGTCGTCTTAGGCAAATTTTTATTCTATTTAATCAGATTTAAGGCTATGCAGTATATAATATATTATTAGTTGTTTTCCTGTTTGTTTTGTTTATTCTGCTTATTTTGTTGTTGGTTTTGCTTATTTTGCTGGTTCTGTTGGTTCTGCTGATTCTGCTGATTTTGCTGACTCTGTTTATTTTGATTATCCATTTAAATTCACCACACTTTCATACTATTATTTTTGCAGGTAATTTTCAATTTATGCAGCAGGAGGTTTGTTTTTTGAAAATTGAATTTAAAAAATATTTATGTAAAATTTTTAATATAACTCCAGCTGAGCTGGACAAACTGTATTCAAACGGCTGTTTCAGAGGTATAAGAATAAACACTCTAAAAACCGATTATGATACCGTAAAAAAAGAAATAGGATGTTCTACCGAAAAATCAAATTTTTTTAAAGACGAATATTATATTGAAAATGATGCTAGCGGAATCGGAAACAATCCGCTTCATCATGCAGGCGGATATTATGTTCAGGAACCATCGGCTTCGTTTGTGCTTGCTGCCATTAATGCTTTGCCGGGAGAAAAAATACTTGATTTGTGTGCGGCACCGGGAGGAAAATCTACCGGAATAGGTGCAGGTCTTAAAGGCGAAGGACTTTTGTGGGCAAATGAGTATATAAGAAGCAGAGCCAATATTTTGCTTTCCAATATTGAACGAATGGGAATATCCAACGCCGTTGTCTCGTCGCTGGATACAGAATATCTCTGCAAAAATCTTCCCTGTTTTTTTGATAAGGTTTTAGTGGACGCTCCCTGCTCGGGAGAGGGAATGTGGCGCAAAAATGAAAATGTTGATTATGAATGGAATTATAAAAACATTGAAAATTGTGTTGATCGTCAAAGAAAAATTTTAAATTCGGCGGCTTTAAGTGTAAAGCCGGGAGGGTTTTTGATTTACAGCACTTGTACATATAATACAAGCGAAAACGAGGAAAATGTTGAGTGGTTTTTAAACTGCCATAATGATTTTACGCTTGAAAAAATAGACTCTTTGTGCGGTCGTGGCGGAATTGGTAAAAATAAAGAAATAAACGAAAAGGTTAAAAGAATTCTACCTTTTGATAAAGGCGAAGGCCATTTTGTGGCCTTGTTTAAAAGAAACAGCGCAAACAACGCGGCTGAAAAGGCAATAGCAGCGTATGATAATCAAATTACGGTAAAAGAATTTTCCGACTGTGAGCTTGAACCGCATGACAGGGAGATTGTAAATAAGTTTATAAGCGATAACTTTTTAGAAATTCCGAGCGGTAAATTTATATGTAAAAATTTATGCGTTTATTTGGTTCCTGAAAAAGCAGCATTTGTAAAGGGAGATATTTTGCGATACGGGCTTTTTGTGGGAACTTTCAGAAAAAATCGATTGGAACCGTCTCATGCTCTTTATTCTGCGGCAGGTACAATACCAAAGCGTGTTGTTGATTTAAAATGCGATGACGACAGGGTAAAAAAGTTTTTGCTTGGTATGGAGATTGAGTCCGAAACCGAAGACAAGGGATATGTGGGAATAAGCGTTTGCAGCTGCAAGCTGGGGTTTGGCAAGCAATCCGGTCACAGAATTACCAACCATTATCCTAAAGGGCTAAGAATCAGAGAATAGGCAAACAGGGATAAGCCGAACCTGTTTTTAGAGGTTCGTTTTATCTCTGTTTTATTATCAAGGCCTAAAACAGTTTATAATTCCGGAAATAGCATTTTAATATCTGAAAATAAAAACAGCGAAACGGAGATTTGTGATATACCCTTAAAATGTCTGCCCTATAGGGCGCATATCACTTGCAACCGTTTCGCCTTTAAGTTTTATTTAGTTTTTTGGCACTTTAATTTTTAAAATTCGGCAGTTTAAAAAATTTCCTTTATTTCCTTATATCCTTCTGCGGCAAGGAGCTCCTTTTGCCTTTTTGAATTTTTGTTGCGCTTAGAAACAAGAACATAGGCGCCTTCGTTTCTGAGTTTTGCCGCGGTTTTGAAAACATCTGAAACATCTTCGGTTTTTGCCTTTTTGTCAACCAAAAAGGCAACCTTTTTGACCTCATCCAAAGGGGTTATACCTTTTTCTTTCATAATTGTTATTATTCGCTCAAAACCGATTGAAAATCCGCAGGCGGGAGTTTTATTGGCACCGAACTTTGCAATCATTTCATCATATCTTCCGCCGCCGGCAACCGATGAATTAAGCTCAGGCATTACTATTTCAAAAATAGTTCCTGTGTAATACCCCATTCCCCTTACAAGGGTAGGATCAAAACTAAGTGTAAAGTCACTTCCGAGCGAGGATGAAACATTTTTAATAAGATCGTCAATACCTTTTGGGATACTGCTGTCTATTTTATCCCCCAAAACACTGCACATTTGAGAGCAGGATTTGCCATTAAAATCTGTAAAAAGAGAAAGATATTTTTTAACGGAATCGGCATTAAGACCAAGTTTCAAAAGTTCGGACTCCACACCGTCGTAACCGATTTTATCCAGTTTGTCCAATGCAATAAACACTGCTTCAGTGGTATCTGCCGGGATATCGCAGGTTTCGGCCATAGCCTTTAAAATTCGGCGGTCGTTTATTTTTACGCAAAAATTTTTAAATCTGAGCTTTAAAAGCAGTGATGATGTAGCAGTTACAAGCTCTGTTTCGGCAAGCATGCTGTCATCACCCAAAATATCAATATCACATTGCATAAACTGCCTGAAGCGCCCTTTCTGCGGGCGATCTGCTCTAAAAACATTACCTATCTGAAGAGCCTTGAACGGAGTAAAAAGTTGCTCGCAATTATTGGAGTAGTACCTGGAAAGGGGAAGGGTTAAATCATATCTCAGTCCGCAATCTGTGAGATCCATATTAGACTTTGCAGAATTTAAATCAAGCTTTTCTCCGCGCTTTAAAATCTTAAATATCAGCTTTTCGTTTTCGCCGCCCTGATTGCTTTGAAGATTTTCAATATGTTCAACAATGGGAGTCTCTATAAGAGAAAACCCAAAACTTGTATAGGTTTTTTTAATTACCGAAATAACATATTCGCGAAGACGCATTTCTTCCGGCAAAAAGTCATTCATACCCTTTACGGGTGTTTTAATAAAAGCCAAACCGAAAACTCCTTATTATTTAAGTTGTATTGCTATGCAGATTATTATGTATCCGGCAGCAGCAAACCGATCCGATCTGCCACTCTCGCCGGCCTATAAAAAACAAGCGATATTAATACCAAACAATTTTTATATCAAATATAACAAAATGCAGAGGTTAAAAAATATTATACAATATAAAGCGATTTATTTCAAGTACAACAAGCATAGGCAATAAAAGCATAGGCAAACAAATATAAAGCAGAAATTAAGATAAATACAAAGCAGAAATAAGAAAAATGAAAATCAAAAATGAGCGGTTGCACCGATAATATTTACCTACATCTTAGACAGCGTAAAATACTTGAAATTATTTTCCCTCGGTTGTATAATATAACTGCGGATAAAACCGCAGGGAGGTACATATGACAGAGGTTATAGGCATAAAATTTAAAAAGGACGGAAGAGTCTATTTTTTTGATCCTAACGGAATTTCGTTCCATGACGGCGATCGTGTAATAGTTGAAACATCAAAGGGAATGGAATGCGGATATGCCAGCGGATGCAATAAACAAATTTCAAACGACGCTATAGTCGCTCCCCTTAAAAAAGTGGTGCGTCTTGCAAACAAAGAGGATCTTAAAAGCATTGAAAAAAACAAGGAAACAGCTGAAGAGGCTTTTAAGTTTTGTAATAAGCAGATAGCGCAAATGAAGCTTGATATGAAGCTGATAAGCGTTGAAACAACCTTTGATATGGGTAAAATGATTTTTTATTTCACATCAGACGGGCGTGTGGATTTCAGAAATCTTGTAAAAACGCTTGCGGCAAATTTTAAAACAAGAATTGAGCTAAGGCAGATAGGGGTCAGAGATGAAGCTAAGCTTTTAGACGGGCTTGGAATTTGCGGTCAGCAGTTTTGCTGCGCTCGATTTTTAGATGGGTTCCAACCGGTTTCAATTAAAATGGCAAAGGAACAGGGATTGTCCTTAAACCCGGCAAAAATTTCAGGAAGCTGCGGCAGACTTATGTGCTGCTTAAAATACGAGCAGCACTGTTACAGTTCAAAAGCAAAATCCGAAAAGCAGGACGATGCCGACGAAGAGCAGGAATAAAATACCGTTTTTGCTTTGCAATGCGATTAATATTTAAAACAAAGCATTTAAAACAGAGTGAAAAAGCTCGGATTTTGAAAAATATTATAAAAAAAACTTGAAAAATATATTTTATGTGTTAGAATGTATTTAAAAGCATTGGAGGTGTTTAGAATGGCTTATGCAATTTCCGATGAATGTATT